>JAGCYI010000013.1 GCA_017960885.1 Bacteroidales bacterium | reverse complement strand
GATGATTATCAGAGTGTTTAATGACGACATTAGGTTTGATGACTATACACAACAGAAAAGCCTTTTGGAGTTGCGGAAGCGCATTATCAATCATCAGGTGTTGCAGCATCAGGAGGAGATTCTGCCCGACATTATTGCCTTCGACAATGCCTTACGTAACGCTCTTCGCGATTTGTATGACCGAGCGCACATCATTTGGAAGAATATCGGTGGCAATACATCATACGGCGATGAGATAAGTCTGACAGCAAAGTGCTTTTTGGGCAGTTACCCGAAACTTCACCCGATTCAAGGTGACGACCGCTGGGAGTTGTGGTGCGCTATTAACGATTATGGCTGGAATCCTTTGTATGAGGAAGGCATTGGCCTTCCCGCGCTCAGTTTTCCGTCGGACATTAACGATTCGTTCGACGGTTATATTGGTATGGAATGTCCGCCGCCCAACTGGAACGAAGGCTTGGACCGCGAACTTACCAAAGACCTGCACCTTACAAGCGCTTTCCATAACATATTCGAGCATATGAATTTTGCTATTACTGATTTTATTTATGTGCGCGAGTTTGAGACTGAAATCAATGTGGAGTTTACAAAAACGGGCGATTTTGGTTGATTTTCGGGTATGCCCTTGCGGGCAGAAATTTTTAGAAAATTTGTTATAAAATTTTAAAAATCAATTTTTTATAAATTTTATTTCAATTTCTCGCGAAGCGATACCGAAAAAAATTAAAAATTTTCAAAACCTCTGCCGCAATCTCGCGTAGGTTGCCGTTTACTTTGTCCGCAGAAACTTAAAAAGGGGGAATTATGAAAGTTATCAGCATTTTTAAAAAGCACACGTTCGACGAACTCGCCGCCGATTTTGCACACCTGTTCGAGGTAAACTGCCGCCAAAAACTGTCGGACGAGACTCTCGAACTTTGGAAGGGGCTGTACAACAAATGGGTTGCCGAATATCAGCCGCAAACAACGCCGTACCATATCCGCATTATCAGCCGTTGGGAACATTGCTCACCGATGTGTGATATGAACTGCGCCGTGTTCGAGAAGCGCGACCTGAGAGGTTGTGGGGCACTGTTTGCCCACGACTCGCGCAACGAGTATCTGAATATGACCGTCGGCTGCAGCCGCGATGTCAAATTGACCGAAACCGAACTTGCCGCTGGCCTGTTCTTCGAGATGACCTACTTCCCACCCGACAAGGAGTTGCCGTTCCCATTTGGCAGGAAGAAGGAGTCTTAAAACTTTGATTGCCAAACTTAAACACTAATACTATGGCTAAAAAGACACAACAATCGAAAAGCGACATTGCCTTTGAGGAGCGAATGGCCAAACAGCGGGCAAAACGCGGTTTCTGCGACCGTGATGTATGGTCAATAGACTACTGGTTTTGTAACACAATCAGCCCGATGCTGAAGCAATTAGCCAAAACCCATACTGGTTATCAGTGTTTGGACGAGAAAGGGAACATTGTCACAGGTCTTATATCCGTTAAAACCGACGAAGAAGAGGAAATGTACGTGAAACGTTGGAAAGATACCATTCTGCATTTGGCCTTCCTTGCCGACGAGATGGACGAGGACCGTTGCTCGATGAAAAATCCGTACGATAAAGAGATGCGCCGAATCGACCGCGCGTTTAAGAAGAAGTATGGCTCGCTTGGCCAAAAATTGGAAACGGATGAGGAGAAAAACGGCAAACTTCACCAAATCTATTTACCTGACAGCGACCCCGTTAACGGAAAGGAAAACAGAAAAATTATGGATTTACACACCAAATATGAATTGAAAATCGAGCGCTACCGTGAAAAATGCAAAAACGAGTTTTTCAGGCTGTTCAGCAAACATTTTTGGGACTTATGGGATTGAAAAACATAGAGTTATGGAAAAGAAAAAACCAACAAACAAACCAATGACCGATGAAGATTTGTACTTCAAAGACGGCTCGTTCTTTATGGACTATCTTCTTCCAGAGTGGACGGGGCTCTTCCACAAAGTTTGGGTGGGTGTCAATTATGTTGAGTCGCAGCCGACGGTGAGAATCTTTATTGACGGCCATTGCGTCGCTTTTTCGGTGTGCGACAATCCGGAGGTTTCGGGTGCTTCAAACCTTATGACCGCTGAGCAAATTGCCGACACCAAAAGATGGATTCTTCTGAACAAAGATACGCTCATTGACCATTGGAAGATAAATATCTATACCGATGAATTTTTGGAACGGATAGAGGGTTTGAATGGGGAAATGAACTTGTGTAGGAAAACATATTTGGAAAAAATAGGGAAATTAAAACGCAAATAAACTCATTCCGAAACCACAACCATTACAAACTTCCATTCTGCAAATCTTCCGCCAGCAGGAACACAGCATAGTGAGGAATTGTAAGAATGTCGTTTTCAGCATTATAGCCGAAGTTGTTGGCCGAAATTTTTATTGCCGATGCTTTCGGATTGAACTCACGGAACTCTTTAAGCGAATTAAGACCGCCTCGCGATTTCTTTGCGTCGATGGCGTACAATTTTTCGTTCGAGTAAGCCACAAATTCGAATTCGTGGTTCGATTTGCCCGTCCAGTAATAGAGCGGAATCTGTTTGGCGGCAAATTCGCAGGCAATGTAATTCTCGTAGAACACGCCAGCCAATGTGTTACGCTTTTCGCGGACAAAGAAATCTGACTGATTCACTTTACTTTGGTATGCAAAAATGCCCTCGTCGGCAAGATACAAACGGAATAGTCCTTCCGATTTCTCGACGAACGGGACCGTCACCTTGCCCGTAACATTTTTGCTACGGTAAATCACGTGCGCCAGTTCGAGCCATTGGTAGGCGTTAAAGTAATCGCGGTTCGATTTGCCTTTCTCTATCTCTGTGATTTTAAAGTTCTTATTCTCTTTATTCAACTGATTGAAAATGTTTTGGTAAAGATTACGCGTTTTCAAAATCGTCTCGTCCGACACGTTGTAGTAAGCCATATCGCCTAAATAATTCTCATAAACCTCTTTGAGCGTTTTAGTTGCGTCGACATACGATTTATCCTGAATGAAAATGTCGAGCGGCTCTGGTAGCCCACCGATTGTCAGATATTCGTGCAGCAAGTCCATTGCCATTTGGTGGTAAGGCATTTTCAATTCCGATTTTGTGCGGTACGATTCCTTGATTTTTTCCAGCAGTACAGGATTCACATTCAGCAGATATTCCTCGAAAGTCACTGGGAAAAGCGTCGTTGAGTCAATCTTGCCAACCGGGAAAAGAAACTCGTCGTTTTTGTTTTTCGATTCCGTTTGCTTGATTGCCAGACGCACGAGTGAGCCAGTCGCAATCACTGGTAACTCTCTGTAATCCTGACAGAAATATTTGAGCGAAGTCAGAACTTGATGGCATTGTTGCATTTCGTCGAAGATGAGCGGCACTTCGGGCGAGATTTTCTTGCCAAACCGGGCCTCAATGTAGGCAAGGTAATCGTCGGGGTTGCAGGTCGAAGAGAAAAATGTGCAGGCTTCAGCGTCTTTTTTCAGGTCGATATACACAAAGTCCTTGAAGTAACGCTTTGCAAACAAGTCTTTTACAAGGTACGATTTCCCCACCTGGCGTGCCCCCCAAACAATAAGCGGTTTGCGCCGTTTGCTCTTGTACCATTTCAAAAGTTCGTTAACCTTTATACGTTCCATATTATCAGTGTTTTACAAAAGTTGTTACAAGTTTTGAAACCTTTTTACGATGCAATGTTACAAGTTTTGAAGGGTTTTTGCAAGCGTTTGTTACAAGTTT
>JAGCYI010000117.1 GCA_017960885.1 Bacteroidales bacterium | reverse complement strand
GAAAAACATCAAACGGAATTTTTGGATTATGTTTTTTGGATTCTTCGTCATCTTTACATTATTATTGCATATCTATAATAACTATCGACAAGGAAAATTATACAATCATGTAGTGCTCGACAGAATTAGCAATGTGCTCGAATTGGAGCCTGATGTGCCGTTTCTTATATTGAAACCATACAAAACAAACATTGACGATAGTATAAAAATTGAATCAAAAAACCTATCCTTATATCTCGACCACACTTATGTTAGAGACAAACTGATTTATGAGACGAAATCAGGCACTGTGCATTATCTAAAAACAAAACGGCCAATCGTTTATGGTAGCAAAGGCGATTTGCGCCTCACAATCACCGACGAAAACGGCAACCCAATACCCCGTTGTCCTTGTTTTGTATTTGACCCTAACGACGGCTACGAAATAATTAAATCTGAATATTTCCTTTACACACCAAAGGTATATGACGACCTTAGTGATTTACAGACCCTTGAAACCCTGCGTTACCTCCAAGCAAATCAGGAACATCTGCGGTTTATTGTGGAGAAAATTTAACGGCAATTCTAATCCAATACCACCTTGGCTGTGAGCGTTCCGGCAAGTATCGACTTGGATTCTTTTGCCTTTCGCATTTCAAAATCGGCGGAGATGTGCAAAAATTTGGCTGCAATGATACCTGCCGAAACGTTTATTACTATATTGTCGCCATTTTGCAATCCGGCAAGCATCTGATATTTTACCGACGGGTTTTCGTCGCCTTTAAAATCATTGCGCACATACGACAGCGAGGCGGCTATGTTGCCAGCATCAGAGGCAAAGAGATATTTGGCTGTAACGGAGTTGATAACAAGATTTGAATTGGCGCAATTCTTTAATTGATTATCGTAAGTGATTGATATATCAGTATTTTTCTTGATGTTAAAATTTACCAACGAAGTGTTTTGCTTTAAATCTATTTTGTAATTTTTTTCGGAGAAAAATTCTGATGAGTAACTCTCAAAACCTTGTGCATAAATATGTTGCAAACGTATGTGCTCTATTATAAGCGATTCTAAACCTGCACTTGTAAGGCGTTGACGGTCGTTTTCGGTGCCGTAGAATGTAAGGCGGTTGTTTTTGGTGGTGGAATATCCTCCTAATATCCAAAACGGTTTGAGAATGTGATATTTGGCATTGGTTTTAAACGATGATGAGTTGGCAATAGTGCTGTCGCCTTTGATAAACACAAACCCTTTGTCGGCGGCTGATTTCGACGATGTGGAATATGTGATATTTGAATATAATTTTTTGCCGTTCCAAGTGGTGCTTATTTCGTAACGTCCTGACATTGTGCTTACATATTCGCCTGTGTGAGTAAAGTATTTAACATAATCGGCATCCGATTTATAAAAAGCCTTTTCAAATTCGTTGAGTTCCTGTTCGCCGTTTTGGTTGTAATCGTTCCAAACATAATAACCGTTTCCGGCGGAGGTTTTCAGGAACGTGTATCCTGCCTTTTCCATAACGCCTGATTCGGTTTCGGCTGTGGCTGAGAATCGCAATTTATGGTCGAATAGTTGAAGCAATGCTTCTGTTTTGCCTGATAAAGATGTTGATTCTCTTACAGATAGAGTGTCGTAATCTTGATTTATTTTTTGGAGAATTTCTATGCCTGAAAGTTTTATAATGTCTGATTTGCCCACTTCGTATTCGGCGGCAATGGAATGAGTGGTGCTGTTGCTACCTGATGAAAAAATATCAGTTTTGGCAAATGTTCTACGGTTGGCTGCGGTGAGTTTTAAAAACGAATTATCTGTTTTAGCGGTGGCGTAGATTTGTAGTTCTTTGTAATTTAAATCGGCAGAATCTGATAAATTGTTATAAGTTCCGCTCTTGATTTTGTAAGCCGAACCAATGGAGTGGATTCCTTTGTATAATTCGGCAAAAGCCCTCGCTGTGAGCCTTGTGGCGTCGCCCTCTTGATAATGACTTGTGCCATAATACGATGTTGAAATTCCTGTTTTAATAACGTCGGATATGTAATTGAGATTTAATGCGTTACTAATTCCTTTAAACACATCTTCCACATCAGCCAAAGTGCCTGAATATCCGCCCGAAAAACCTTTAACTGCCTTGCGTTCAATATCTATTGAGGCAAATTGTTCTTGATTGCCGTTGGTGTAGTATGGAATATTCCAAATACGCTGAAAATCCGCTTGTTTGTTGTTTTCTATCGACTCAAAACCCTTGCTCATAAATTTGTAGTTCGCCTTGATGAAAGTGTATTGCGCAGTGTCGGTATTAAAACGGTGAAAAAGTGTGTAACTGCCGGCGTAAGTATCGTTGTAATAACCATTTGGCATAAAACGGTTGGCAATATTTTTCAACAAAACAGTTTCGGTGCTAAAATATGTTGTGCTGTTGAAATCGGAGCGGGAGAGGAGTGCAAGGTACGATTTTTTTGTAGGAGGATTTTGGCTAACGGCAACCGAGTCGGTATCATCGTTGGGCAGACGGTCGTATTCGGTTATGTAATTGACAGTTGCCTTTGTGTTGCGATGCTTGATACCTGCCGAAATATCTGTAAACGAGCGGCTGTAGAGCGAATGGCTGTATTCAAAATCTACCGTTATCAAACTCTGTGCGGTAATCTGAATTTTTGGTGTAAATGTTATTGAGCCTGAGTTATAATCAATTACATAGTCGTTGTCGCTGCCCGATGTCAGCATTTCGCCGTCGAGCCATACGGTTTCGGTGTGGGTGAGTATTATCACAGGCTCTCCGTCAGGGTCGGTGAGGTAGTACGGACCTTGCGAATTTTCTATTCCATTGATTTGTTGACGACGATAACGCCCTTTGAGATTGGCTGTTGCCATAGAAACATATACCGAATCGGTTTTTCCTTTTTTGATAGGGGAGAGGGTGGTGAACTTAAAACCTTTTATTTTTTTATTATAATTTATAAATTCTGTGCCGTATTGGTTTAAAAATATATCACCTGCTGAGAATTTAGAACCACCTTTGCTCACTGATATTTGGGCGCTGCTGAGTTCCGAAATCTGCCTTGTGGTGCCTTCGTCGTCCATGGGCATGTCGGAATCCTGAATGTTGGCGTCCACCTCGAAACCTCCGCCTATGGGTCCTGATATTTGCAGGTCGGTTTGAGTAGATTGTGAAAGGTTTTTGTTGTTGCCGTTAGCCACAGATTTTTGCATAAAACCATGCTTTTCGAGGCTGTCGGTTGGTATTTGGCGTTGTTTTTCTTCTTGGTCTAATCCGAGAAGGCTGCGCACGGGTTGCGATGGTTCAAGGCGTTCGGTAATAATGCTGTCGTTATATATAAAGTGTGGCTGCGAAACGGTGTTAATAAGATTTAAAAGAGAGTCGGAAATAGTGCCGTCGGTAACAATTTTTGTATATCTTTGTGGCGAGATGGCTGTGTCTTGTGCGCGTAGAGTGGATGCGCACAGCAAAAATGCCGCAACGCATAATGTTTTCACTATCAACCCTATAAGCAATGGACGTTTCAAGAATTTTAGATTTTTTGAGCCAGTTAAAAGTCAACAACAATCGCGACTGGTTTGCCGCGCACAAAGATACTTATTTAGAGAT
>JAGCYI010000116.1 GCA_017960885.1 Bacteroidales bacterium | reverse complement strand
CCCTAACAGTCCCGATGTATCGTGGGAGGCGCATCTCTTTGGACTCATCTCTGGCGTAGCCCTTGCATACTTTTTCCGCAATGTTCCCTCGGATGGTTTTTACAGAAGAACCAATAGAGACGACGCAGAGTATTATTGATTCCTCTTTTTCCCACTTACAAATAGCCCCACAATTGTGAGTGCTGCACCCACAGCGCCCATTATCGACAGTGTTTCGCCAAGGAAAATGTGGGCAAAGAAGATTGTTACCACGGGGATGAGGTAGATACCCGACGATACGCGCACTGTACCAAGACGGTCGCAGGCTTTGTTCCAAGCCCAAAAGCACAAGCCTGAGGCTACCACACCAAGAAATAGCATATTGATAATGTTGGTGACGTTGGTAAATCGCTCGGCATTAACATCGGCAGAGAATGTAAAATACCATGGACTATCGCTTTCGGCAAAAGTGCCGCCAATGGTTAGCGGTATCATAAACACCACTGCATAAAAGAAAATGCGCCGTGTGGAGCATACCGAATCGTATTTTTTGCGGTTTATTATTGATACGCAAAGCGAGTAGAATCCCCAGCAAACCGCAGCAAACATTGCCAAAAGGTCGCCCTTGGGGTTAAATTCCAATGTGCCAATGCCGTTGAGACTCACCATTGCCACACCCGTTATTGCAATTACAAAGCCTATTATAAAAAAGGTGTTGATGTGCCGTTCTTTAAGAAAAATCTGCGCAATTACCGCCGTAAGCATTGGACAAAGCGACACAATAATGCTAACATTGCTGCAAGCGGTGTAACTAAGTGCGGCGTTTTCGGCAAACTGATACACCACCACGCCCGACAGACCCGCGAGGGCAAACATCAGGTTTTCTTTCAGAGATATTTTTTCAACCTTGGGACGGATAATCCACAACGCAAAATATGCTGCCACAAAACGGTAGAGAAGAATCTCCAACGCCGAAAAATCTGTAAGCAATGCCTTGGTAGATACAAATGTTACACCCCATACAAGTACTGAGAATGCCGCCAAAAGGTAGCCTATTGTTTTAGTATTACGCATATTATTATTGTTTTGACAACTGACGTGTGCGGTATTCTGCCGCAGCCTTCAATTCTGGGGCAAGGTATTGCGCAGTAAATCCAACTCCCTGTTTTACAATCTCTTCGGGAGTACCTTGCGCAATGATTTCGCCACCGCGACGTCCGCCCTCAGGACCAAGGTCGATGATATAGTCGGCGGTTTTGATAACGTCTAAATTGTGTTCGATGATTACCACGGTGTTGCCTTTGTCCACGAGTTTGTTTAGCACGTTCATAAGTATGCGGATGTCCTCTAAATGCAGACCTGTGGTGGGTTCGTCTAATATATAAAGTGTTTTGCCTGTGTCGTTTTTGGATAGTTCGGCAGCAAGTTTTATACGCTGAGCCTCGCCGCCTGATAGGGTAGTGGCAGCTTGACCGAGAGTTACGTAGCCCATACCAACATCTTGCAGTGCGCGGAGTTTTTTTAATATCTTGGGCACATTCTCAAAAAACTCGCAAGCACGGTTGATGGTCATATCCAAAACATCGGAAATTGATTTGCCCTTGAACTTAACTTCAAGAGTTTCACGATTGTAGCGGCGTCCGTTGCAAGCATCGCATTTTACGTAGACATCGGGCAAGAAATTCATTTCCACAGTCTTAACGCCTGCTCCTTGGCAATCTTCGCAGCGTCCGCCCTTAACGTTAAACGAAAATCTTCCAGGCTTGAATCCCATAATTTTAGATTGTGGAAGTTCGGCGTAAAGTTGACGGATGTCGCTGAAAATGTTGGTGTAGGTGCAGGGGTTTGAGCGCGGTGTGCGTCCAATGGGTTCTTGGTTTACCTCTATCACCTTGTCGATATTTTCCAGTCCCGAAATACTCTTGTAGGGCAATGGCTCTTGCAGAGAGCGGTAAAAATGCTTTGTGAGTATCGGACGGAGGGTTTCGTTGATGAGCGTACTCTTGCCGCTACCCGAAACGCCTGTGATAAGCACAAGTTTGCCGAGCGGAATTTTAAGGTCAACGTCTTTGAGGTTGTTGCCCGTTGCGCCTTTGAGTTCGATAAACTTGCCGTTGCCTTCGCGGTGCTTTTCTGGAACCTCAATATCTAATTCGCCCGAAATATATTTGGCTGTGAGCGTATCTTTGTCTTTGAGCATAGCGGGTTCACATTCGGCAGTAACAAAACCACCGAGACGACCTGCGCCAGGACCAATGTCGATAACAAAGTCGGCATTTTTAATCATATCCTTGTCGTGCTCCACCACGATTATGGAGTTGCCCTCGTCGCGGAGTTTTTTTAGCGAAGAGATTAACTTGTCGTTGTCGCGCTGATGAAGACCGATGCTTGGCTCGTCGAGAATATAAAGCACGTTGACGAGTTTTGAACCTATCTGCGTGGCAAGCCTGATGCGCTGAGCCTCACCGCCCGAAAGTGTCTGTGCCGGACGGAAAAGGCTAAGATAGTCTAATCCCACATCGAGCATAAAGCCCACGCGGTTTTTTATCTCTTTGAGTATTTCTGTTGAAATTTCCTTTTGTTTGGGAGTAAGTTGCGACTCCACATTTTGCAGAAACTCCGATAATTCGGTAATATCCATCGACGATAGTTCTGCAATGTTTTTGCCTGCTATGCGGTAACTTAGCGCCTCACGGTTGAGACGCATTCCGCCACATTCGGGACAAACTGCCTGAGTGGAGTATTTTTGAGCAATGTCTTCGTTGGTGTCGTCGTCAACAGCGTTTTCGAGGTATTTAATAATGCCATCGTAGGTGGACGATCCTGAGCCGTACATCCTAAGCCACTCCATCTTTACAGGCTCTGCCGAACCGTATAGCACTGTGTCTAACGCTTCGGGAGGAAGGTCTTGCACGGGTGTGTCGAGCGAAAAACCGTCGCGCTCGGCAATAGCCTCCAACTGACGGAACACAAAGTTGTCGCGATATTTGCCCAATGGCACAATTGCGCCTTTCTTGATGCTGAGAGTGCGGTCGGGAACCACCTTCTGCACGTCGATAATATCTACAAAACCCAAACCCTTGCACCTAGAACAGCATCCTGTGGGAGAGTTGAACGAAAAATTGTTGGGTGCGGGTTCGGCATACGAAAGTCCTGTTTCGGGACACATCAGAAGGCGGCTGTAATATCTTGTTTCGCCGGTGTCGGCATCCATAAGCATAATTATGCCTTTGCCAAACTGCATAGCGGTGTTAATCGACGATTTTACACGCTCCATTCCTCCGCCCGCTGCGCCGTCTTTGGGCACAACCAACTTGTCGATTACCATCTCAATGTTGTGGGTTTTGTAGCGGTCGGTCTTCATGTTTACTATGATGTCCTTGATAACACCGTCTACACGCACCTGTACGTAACCTTTTCGGCGGATTTGTTCAAACAGTTCGCGGTAATGACCCTTGCGGCCCTGCACCAGCGGGGCGAGAACAATCACACGTTTGCCTCCGTATTTTTCGGTAATGAGCGCAAGTATTTGGTCGGATGTGTATTTCACCATTTTTTTGCCGCTGAGGTAGCTGTAAGCCTCGCCTGCACGCGCATACCACAGACGCATAAAGTCGTAAATCTCTGTGATAGTGCCAACTGTGGAACGCGGATTTTTGTTGGTGGATTTTTGTTCAATGCTTATCACGGGGCTGAGACCTGTGATTTTGTCCACATCGGGACGCTCCAAACCACCGAGAAACTGGCGTGCGTATGCATCAAAAGTTTCGATGTAACGCCTTTGACCCTCGGCAAAAATGGTGTCGAAAGCGAGCGACGATTTGCCGCTGCCGCTGAGACCGGTAATAACGGTGAACTTGTTGCGAGGTATTATAACGTCAATATTTTTGAGGTTGTGTACACGTGCGCCGTACACGTGGATATTTTCGAGGTCGAGCGATTCTGCTGCTGCTATGTTATCTGAATTTTCCAACTTGGCAATTATCATTGATAAAACTTTGCAAAAGTAGAATTTTTTTTGATTTTTACACGTTAAGAGGTTGTTTATTTTTGATTAAAGTCTTACATTGATACGACGATGTGTCCATCTTCTAAATGGATCTGAGTGTTAAGTTTGTGAGGCTGGGATAAAATATGTAAGGTATTAATTGTTAACGTTTTTTAACAAAGAGTAGCGTTGCTACGTTCATTATTTATCTATTTTTGCAAAAAACTACTAACTGTGAAACATTCTACTGCATTTAAATATCCCATGCAGCTGCATTTAGATTGGTATTGGCTATTTTCTCATCCTTAAATATTAATAATATGAAAATCCATTTCTCTATTTCTTGTGTAATCATGTTGCTTTTGGTATCTTGCAATGACTATTGGAATTCTGTATGTGGAGGCGATTATATCGTACAATTAAGTAATAATACTGGAGATACTATTTATGTGTTTGCTTTTTACAATTCAGACACAATTGCAATTGTTGAGGAAAAACAAGCTGCGCAGTCTATACCAAACGACAAGTCAGCTATAGTCTTTGAATCGGATTATGAATGTGAGAAATTAAAAGATACTATTCATTATTTTGGCTCCGATTGGAATAATATAGCTAATATAAATTATTATCACCCAACATATTAAAGATATGAACAAAGCATTTGTAGTTTTTTGTTTTGCGTTGATATGTTCCATCAGCTGTTGTCGTATGGCAATGGACATTGAAGAGGCTATGGTTTACTACGAAAACAACTCTGATATTGCTATACACGTTGTCGCTATTACGCAGTATGCTGACACAATTTTGCCCTATAGCTATTCAGAAAAAATACGCCGAGGTACTGTGGAGTCGCATAGTAAATATGACCCACTACTAGTGTTTGATTTTTTGAAAGATTCAGATAGCACCACTTTTTTTATAATAAACAACGAGGATGTTTTGAATCATTCTTTGAAAGAAATAGCCGATGAACGATTATTTTTATGTATTTACATTTTATCCAAAAGCGATATTTCCATTTTGTCAGAATCTGGATATGATAAAACAATACCGTATCCACCAACAGATAATATGAAATCCATGAACATTTTCTATTTTTCACAGTAACTATGAAATTGATTACTTTTTACGCATATGCTCGAATAGTGCAAAAGGACTTTTATTGTGAAGATGTTCCCTCCTAGGGGGGTAAATGATATGTTCTCATAGACAAAAATGGT
>JAGCYI010000115.1 GCA_017960885.1 Bacteroidales bacterium | reverse complement strand
TCTTATAAAAGACAACAGCGCAATGCTTTTCAAGGACATCACCAAAAACATCGAAAACAATCCCGATTTGAAAAAATTGCTGAGGGCTATCTCGTTGGAGAATTTCAAAATCAGTTATTATGCCGACATTTTCCCCGTAGAATTGGGACGCCTGTTTTCTCTGTTGAAGGCTGACAAACATTCGTGTGCACAGATTCACAATTTGATTTTCCAACAGCGAATCAACAACTATTTTATCGCCGAAAATCAATTTGGCAGAATTGAAAGCAACGCAGGACCGAGTGTCTATACCGACAAACAAGGCGACCTCAATATGCCTTTGATTATAAACCGTTTCAAAGACTTGATGAGCAAAAAGACCGACAAGGCGGAGTTTCTCGAACGTGAAGGCCGCTTTATGTTCATCTGTTTCTTAAAACCGATTCTCAACGGCTCGGGATTCTATTATTCCGAACCCGAAAACGACGACGGCAGCCGTATGGATTTGGTAATCACCTACAACCGCAAAGAATACGTCATAGAACTCAAAATATGGCACGGCACCGAATACGAACTTTCAGGCCGCGACCAACTTTCTGAATACCTCGAAACCCGCAACCTCGCCGAAGGCTATCTTGTAACGTTCTCTTTCTTAAAGGAAAAGACAGCCCAAGCCAAGCCCGAATGGATTGACCACAACGGCAAAAGGATTTACGAGGCGGTGATTGACTGCGGAAAAGAATAGATATTTTAATAACTAACAAATTGGTATTATGAAACTGAAATTTTTATTTATGTTGATGCTTCTTTTGCCGATGTCCTCAATGGCGCAGAAGGTAGCATACGCCGTATTCAAAGACAGCACTCTGACTTTTTATTATAATGATAAGAAGCCGGATGGGGCGTATGATGTGGAAAAGATGGTAAAAGGATATTATACAGAACTTAAAGAATGGTATTCTATAAGCGATAAAATTAAAACCGTGATTTTTGACGAATCGGTAAAAAAATACAGACCTAAAAGTTGTGAAAAATGGTTTGAAGGTTGTGTAAATCTTACTTCCATCATAGGCATAAAAGAAAACCTTAATACATCGGAGGTTACTGATATGAGTTGGATGTTTTGGTATTGTGAAAACCTTACAAGCCTTGATGTCAGCGGATTCAATACTGAAAATGTTACTGATATGAGTTGTATGTTTTGGGGATGTAAAAACCTTGCAAGCCTTGATGTAAGCGGATTCAGTACTGAAAAGGTTACTGATATGACTGATATGTTTGAAGGTTGTGAAAGCCTTACAAGCCTTGATGTCAGCGGTTTCAATACAGAAAATGTTACTGAGATGCAGGATATGTTTTTGGGTTGTAAAAACCTTACAAGTCTTGATGTCAGCGGGTTCAATACTGAGAAAGTTACTAATATGTGGCGTATGTTTTCTGATTGTGAAACCCTTAAAACAATCTATGTGGGTGACGGTTGGAATATCAGCAATGTAACAGATTCCGAAGATATGTTTAACAATTGCCCCAACCTTATCGGCGGAAAAGGAACAAAATACGACGAAAACCACCTCGACGTAGAATACGCCCATATCGACGGCGGAAAGAAAAACCCCGGATATTTTACCAAGAAGACGAAATAAAAAAAGGATGGCGTTAGCCGATGACACAACTTTTTCGTAAGCACACGTATTGTGTTTCTGAATAACAATACCTATCTTTACGCCGCAAAAAAGCATAATTCAGATGAAGATAGCAATTATTGATTACAAGGCGGGTAACATCAAATCGGTGGAGGCGGCACTGCAACGCTTGGGCTGCGAAACCATCCTCACCAAAGACCCGCAGACAATCTCTGCCGCCGACAAGGTGATATTTCCAGGCGTGGGTCATGCCAACGCCGCATTGGAGGCTTTGAAGGCAGCAGGGCTCGACACTCTTATTCCATCACTCACTCAGCCGGTGCTCGGTATCTGCCTCGGAATGCAGATGATGTGCCGGCGCAGCGAGGAGGGCGACACTCCGTGCCTTGGCATTTTCGACGCCGAGGTGGTAAAATTCCGTCCCGAACATGGCGAAAAGATACCCCACATGGGCTGGAACCAGATTTCGCAACTGAAATCTCCGCTGTTTGAGGGTATTCCCGACGGTTCGTTTATGTACTTCGTGCACAGCTATATGGTGCCGGTGTTTGAGCATACCGCCGCCAAATGCGGATATGCGCAGGATTTTTCTGCCGCAATAGCACGCGACAATTTCTACGGCTGCCAGTTCCACCCCGAAAAGAGCGGCAACACAGGTCTTAAAATTCTTGAAAACTTTATTAAGCTATGATTATAATACCAGCAATCGACATTATAGGCGGACACTGCGTAAGACTTCAACAAGGCGTGTTCGACAATCTGAAAAAATACGACGACGACCCCGTTAAAGTGGCTGAGCAATACCGCGAGGCTGGTCTCACCCACCTCCATCTTGTAGACCTCGACGGCGCACGTGCCGGCACTCTGCAGAATACCGACGTTCTCAGCAGCATTGCCAACAAAACCGACCTCAAAATCGACTGCGGCGGTGGTGTCAAGACCATCGGCGACGTGGAGATGCTCTTCTCGCTCGGCGCATACGCGGTAAACCTGGGCAGCGTGGCTGTGAAAAATCCAGCTGTGATGACCAAGTGCCTCGAGAAATATGGTCCTGAAAAAATAATCCTCAGTGCGGATGTCAACGGCGACACAGTGCGTATCAACGGCTGGCAGAGCGATGCCGGCATCACCATCGGCGAGCTTATCGAAAAGTTCCTCCCAGCAGGACTGCAGCGTGTGTGCGTTACCGCTATCAAGTGCGACGGAATGCTCAACGGTCCTGACCTCGTGCTCTACAAACGCCTTAAAGAGAAATATCCTTCGCTCAAGATTACAGCCAGCGGCGGCGTGTCGGGCATCAGCGACCTTGAACGCCTTGTGGAAACAGGTTGCGACTCGGCTATTGTGGGCAAGGCCATCTACGAAAAACGCGTTACTTTAGACCAATTAGCAAAAATATCGAAACAATGTTAGCCAAAAGAATAATAGCCTGCCTTGATGTAAAAGACGGTCAGACTGTCAAGGGCGTAAGTTTTGAAAACCTACGCTACGCCGGCGACCCCGTGGAACTCGGACGTGCGTATTCCGACCAGGGTATCGACGAGCTTGTGTACCTCGACATCACCGCCACCAACGAAGGCAGAAAACAGATTTACTCGCTTGTGGAGAGCGTGGCAAAGAATCTCAACATTCCGTTTACCATAGGCGGAGGCATCACCTCGGTAGAGGACGCCGAAAACCTGCTGATACACGGTGCCGACAAGATTTCGGTAAACAGCGCTGCCGTGCGCAATCCGCAGCTTGTGAGCGACCTTGCCCAAAAGTTCGGACGCCAGTTTGTGGTGGTGGCTATTGATGCCAAAACCATCGGCAACCAATGGATAGTGCACACTCACGGTGGCAAACGTCCCACCGACAAGGAGCTTTTCTCCTGGGCTAAGGAGATCGAAGACCGTGGCGCAGGTGAGATACTTTTTACCTCAATGGACCACGACGGACATCAGACAGGTTTCGCCAACGAAGCCCTCTGCCGTATGTCGGAGATGCTGAGCATTCCTGTGATAGCCTCGGGCGGAGCAGGCGAGATGGAGCATTTTAAAGATGTGTTTATCAAAGGCAAAGCCGACGCCGCCCTCGCTGCAAGTATATTCCATTTTGGAAAAATAAAGATTCCTGATTTGAAAGACTATTTGAAGGGCGAAGGTATAAATGTAAGATAGATTTAGTTTTAAATAAAAAAAGGAGGCTCAAAAGCCTCCTTTTTTTTGAATATTTCAGTTTTAAAACTATTTTACATAAACTTTAAAGCTGCTACCATTGATAATTACTATGAGCATTCCATTGTAGTTTACCCCAATTTCTTCGTGGGTAGATTTTGTTGTAGAAGCTGTAATTAAGCGTCCATTGATATCAATGATGGTGTATTTGGTGTTGGGCAGAGTTTCAATAAAGATAGAACGATGATTTGACCATACTTTAATGTTGTTATCTTTATTAGCCACTTGAGCTACCGGAGTGGTAAGATTGTTGCGTTGTTCAATCTCTTCCATACCGGGGATTTCTGTATTAGCGCTTACATTTTCGTTGGAATAAACCACACCATTAATTTCTACATTTTGCGAAAGTAGTTCGGCTACTTCGCCGGATTTAAATTGTTCTGCGGTTTTTGCCTGTGGATCGTTAGTAACGGGTTCTTCGGCAAGATAGTAGCAGTTTTCTACCACAGCATTTGTGGAAGCAGTGTTGCAAACGCCAGCCGACTGTCCGTCTTCGGAAGTAACAGAGCCGAGGTTGTAACTATTGCAAACAACGGCTTCTTCTTCTATTACGCCAACCACACCGCCAACATTTTTAGCTCCGGAAACAATTGAAGTAGAGTAACAGTTGGCAATAGTACCTTCTGATTTACCGCAGATTGCACCTACGTTTTCGTTGCCAGAGATGTAAGAGTCAACCACACCAACATTTTTGATAACGGCATCGGCGCCTACATTACCAAACAAACCAACATTATCCAAAGTTTCGTCTTTGATATATAGGCCACTGATAGTGTGTCCTTGTCCATCAAAAACACCCCTGAAAGCGTTGTTGCTATCACCGATAGGACGCCATTCTACTAAGGCAGGAGCTGCTTTAGATGTTTTGTTGAGCATTTTGGTAATTTGATTGAGGCAATCTTGGTTTATCACAATATCTTGTGTGAGCACAGCATTTGCAGTTACATCGCCACTATTAACATTAAACATAAACCAAAGAAGTTCGTTTGCAGTGCCTATTTGATAACAAGAATCAGCAAAAGCCGGTTTTGTGTATGGGTTAGCCGCTGGGTCGTTTACAGTAACTTCAAAAGTGGTCTTTGAGTTCATATATGTGGCAGTGATAGTCTGAGTGGATGCTTTGTTAGCATTATAACCTGAAATTTTGGCTTTATTGAGCGAAGTGTTTTCTTTAGAGCCATCAGAATAAGTAATAGAGAGAATACTATTGGATAGATCTAATTCTTCGCCCACCAAGTATTGATTTTTCGACAATGAAACAGAGATTGAAAGGACAGTATCCTTTTCTGCTCCCTTACGTGTTAAAAGTCCCGGGGCTTCTGCTCCGCCATCAATACGAGCAAATTGGATAAACGACCTACTGTCTAAATCATAAGTTGTACCGCGACCTCCTACGAGATTTATACATCCATAAAACATATAAGTGTTTTGAATATCTTCAGTAACATTTTCAATAGTCCACTTATCACCAACGTAGATAGTGTGAAGATTTTTGCAACTATTGAACATAACACCGAGAGTGTCTACTTTACGAGTATCGAAAGAACTCAAATCTAAGCTTCTAAGCAATGAGCAATTTAAAAACATGGATAGCATATTAGTAACTCGTGAGGTATTTAGGTATTGGAGTCCGGAAATTTCGGTGAGATTATAGCTTCCCCCAAACATAAATGAACACGTAGTAGGTTTGAATTGAGCAAAAGATTTATCTATCACTACTTTTGTAATATCGTTTCCTCCCATATTAGATAAATCGGTTCCTTTAATAATACGAGCGTTAGCCGGCGGGTTACTATTGTAATAAAAAGTCCGAACGCCAAGAGTATCTGTTACATAATAAGCTTGAATAGAACTAAGATAGCCCGGGGATGAGGTTCCACCATCTAATCTAGCGTATGTATAATCTATTTTAGTGGCATCATAAGCCGTTCCGGAACTACCTTGAAGCGAAGTGCAATCATTGAACATACTGCTACTATTGGTAACAGATGATGTTGACCAATCGTTACTTATATATATATTGGTAAGGGATGTGCAACCATTAAACATTTCGCTCATATTAGTAACATTGGCGGTTTTGAAACTAGTGAGGTAAAGTTTTTGAAGCTTTCGGCATTGACAGAACATGTAACTCATATCAGTAACATTGGCGGTATTCACATTGTCTAATCCTTCAATCTCGGTGAGCTTATAAAAATAACAGAACCATTGATTGCAACTTGTAAGATTTGTATAATTTTGAACTGATTCATCTATAATCACCTTGGTAATAGACTCTTTAAAGGAACTAGGTAGTTCTGTGAACAATTTAGTACCATTTTTATATTTGCCATAATATATTGTGAGTACATTATTTGATGATTTGGTACAATATAAATCATCTTTATCTTCTACTTTAACATTGTATGATATGGTTTTACCGCCATATTTTATAGTCATAGCATAGGTGCCTGCTTTGGTGCTGTCGTATTTGCCCGATACTTCAGCTGATGCAAAATCGACAATCTGAGGGGCTCTACCATTGTATGTTACCGACAATTGACCATTAGGATAACTAAACGACTCCAACTTGCTAAACGAAGTTTTGGGCATAGTAGATATAGAGAGTTGGGTAACAGCCGGAGGAGTTTGTCCTTTCGCAGAGAATAATCCGGGGTTACTTTCACCTCCGTCGATATGTGCATAGCTACCATTGTAGATGTCGTCATTTTCGAATAAATAGACAGTTCCCTTAGAACCTACCAAATGATAATCACCACTAAACATTTGATCTGTATTTACATTGTTGCCGATTTGGAAGTTGTTTCCTACATAGATGGTTTTTAAATCACGACACGCACAAAACATTTGAAACATATTTGTTACTTTTCGAGTATCAAAATTACTCAAATCCAAAGAAGTAAGCACAAAACAACAATTAAACATAGAGCTCATATCTGTTACCTCTGAGGTGTTTAGATATTCCAAACCTTCTATCTGCGAAAGATTCATAAGCCCATAGAAGAGGTTGGAGCATGTAGTTGGTGTATATTCAGCAAATGAAGGATTGAATACAACTTTGGTAATGCTTTGATTCCACCCCCACGGTTGCATACCGTTAGAATGGAAATCGTATGCGTATGCAGGACGTGCATTATCGTAATAGAATGTGAGCGTAGTGCCATTGATCAAAGCATAAGGTTCGCTATCGGGAAGTGAAAAATATCCCGGTGATGATGTACCACCGTCGATCTTAGCGTATGTATAATCTGTTTTTGTTTCATCATAAGTGGTTCCCGACCCGCCTTTAAGCGATGTGCAGTTTTGAAACATATATCCAGATTCTGTTACCGCCGATGTTTTCCATAGAGAACCAACTTTAATCGTCTCAAGCTTAGAACAATCATAGAACATATTAGTCATATCGGTAACCTTCGCTGTATTGAAATATTTCAAATCAAGGCTTGTTAAGCTCTCACAATTATTAAACATCTGAAACATGTTTGTAACCTTATCGGTATTGAGGTTTTCCCAATAGTAGAATGTAGTTAAATTAATGAAGCCATTAAACCAATTTGCACATGATGTTGGATAGTAGTTTTTAAATGAAGAAGTAAAAATGACATTTTTAATATCCCATTTTGACTCATCGTAATTGGCCATAGTTTCATCACAGATGTAAATATATCCGTCTTGATATTTATCGTAAACGAAGAAATATGTATCTCCGCCAAATTTGTAGCAATATGGTGCCACTTTGTCTTCTACGGTAATATTAAATGTGGTGGTTTTGCCGTAATATTCCACATTTAAGGTTTGAACTCCGATATCGTTGGTATATCCGGTGATATTTGTGTACGATAAACTTTGTTCCATACTTCTTCCGTTGCTGAGGGTAACAGAAATACGACCTTGTCCGTCGAAATTTAGAGGTTCTCCGGGTGCGTATGTCAAGTGTGCGGGTAGAGTTTTGATTGCGATACTTGCAACTGTGGGTTTGGTTTGTGTTTTACTTTTAAAATAACCGGGAGCAGAGGCTCCTCCGTCAACACGGGCGTAATTTAGAGTTGAGTATTCGTTGCCCGGCTGCCATATTGTGCCAGCACCTCCCATCAAAAGTGGATTGTTGTAAAATAACAATACTCCTGGATCTTCCAAATTGTTCATATTCCATTTTGTAGGATCTACTATAACATCTCTAAGTTTGCTACAGTTTTGAAATGCGATATCAGCACGCGTAACCTTAGAAGTATTGAAATTACTTAAATCCAATGTTTCAATTTGAGAACAACCAAAAAACATAGCTGTCATATCTGTAAGTTGGTCGGTATTTAAGTACGACAAATCTATGCTAGTGAGTTGCGAACCCATCCAAAACCAGAATGCGGTAGAGGTGGGATGGTAATTTTGCATAGATTGGTCTAAAACCACGGTAGTATAGCCGAGATAATACCATTGAGGGAATTCTGTCCAGCTATAATTATGTAAATCAAACACCATTCCTATACTAACGTCAGATTTGTTCGCGTCGTAATAGAATGTGAGCGTATTGCCGTCGAAAACTACATAAGGTTCAGGTGTTGCAGCAGCAAATGCTCTTGAAGGTAACATTAAAACGAGAGTGAGCAGAAGTGTAAATATTGTTTTACTAATTACCCCTCTCGAATAGCATTTTGAATAATTTTGTTTTATTTGTATCATACTATCAATTATTTTGGTTAATAAATTATATATATTCGGTTATTATACGCAAAAAACGTGCAATATGTTTGATAATTTCAATAAAAGAAAGAAACAATATATGGTTTTTGATACCGTTGTGAACAAAAAAAATGTTTCCAAACACTTTTGATACGAAAAGATGTTTGGAAACACTAATAAAGTAAAAAAAACTATTAATTAAGCACCTTGTAGCTATTGTTACCAATAATTACTACAAGCACTCCATTGTAGTTTACCTGAATTTCTTCGCGGGTAGATTTTGTTGTAGAAGTTGTTATTAAGCGTCCATTGATATCAATGATGGTGTATTTGGTGTCGGGTTGAGTTTCGATGAATATAGTTCGGTTGCTTGACCAAACTTTTGCAATATTTTGATCTACAGGTATTTTAGCCACTGGAGTTTTTGGGTCTAAGATGGTAACAGCGAATGTGGTTTTTTGACCTGAGTATTTCACTTCCAGAGTGAGTTCAGCTACGTTCTGTGAGTTGAAACCAGTAATTTCGGCAATGGCAAGGTCGTATGTTTTCTTAGAATTGTCATCGAATGTTACTTCTAATTGTCCGCCGGTTAAATCGAGGCTCTCTCCAATGTTATATTCAGTTTTTGTGGGCAGTGTGGCAATGGCTATTGATGTTATGTTCTTTCTCTTGGTGAGGTAGCCAGGAGCAGAAGAGCCGCCGTCAACTATGGCGTAAGTCTTGTCGGTTTTGCTCGCATCGTATGTTGTGCCCTCGCCGCCAACCAAATTGGTGCAATCCGAGAACATATTAGTAGAATGATTAACCTTGTCGGTAGTCCATCCGTCGCCCACAATAATGGTTTTGAGATTGCTGCAGTCATCAAACATCATCTGCATATTGGTTACTTCAGAGGTATTGAAATTACTAAGATCAAGTGCCGTTAAACTTGAACACAACTGAAACATGCTTTCCATATTTTCAATAGACGAAGTATTGAAATGGCTGAAATCAATGGATGAGAGCTGGCTGCATCCCTTAAACATGCTATACGTTTGAGTTACAGCCTCGGTGTTGAGGTTTTGGCTCATACCTTCGATAGATGTAATCTTGCTGCCTCCATAAAACCAGTTGCTGCAAGTGGTTGGTTTGTAGTATCTGAAAGAATCGTCGAAAACAACTTTGGTGATTTCGTTCCATTTTGTGTTCCAACCCACGTTGGCTTTGCCAGTATTGAGCGAATATGCGTTTGAAGATGGTTTCTGATTGTCGAATTTGAATGTGAGAGTGCCGTTGCTTATCACTACGTATGCCTCTCGGGTGTCCTGTGTCACTGCGTCAGTACCGCATTCTGAGAACATATTTTCGGAATGTTGCAAACTGGCCACAGACCATTTGTCAGATACCAAGATGGTATTCAGATTGCTGCAACCATCAAACATCGACTGCATTGTGGTTACATTAGAGGTGTTGAAATTAGTGAGGTCGAGTTCTGTTAAACTGCTGCATGACTGAAACATATAATCCATACGGGTGATGTTCGCAGTATTAAACCGACTAAGGTCGATAGATTCCAAACTACTGCAAAGTTTGAACATATTGGCAGCTTGAGTAACATTTTCAGTGTTGAGGTTTTCGCTCATTCCCACGATAGATGTTATGCTGCTGCCGCCATAAAACCAATTGCTACATGTTGTAGGTCTGTAATATCTAAAGGAGTAGTCGAAAATCACAGTGGTTGTAGTGCTAAGACGTGTGTTCCAAGCTACATTGGCGAATCCAGTGTTGAGAGCGTAAGCACCATCGGGCTTCTGGTCGTCGTATTTGAATGTGAGAGTGCCGTTGCTGTATACTACATAGGCCTCTGGGTCTCCTGCAAATGCCGAAACTGAGGGCATAAGCAAAGCTGCTGTTAATAGTGTTAGAATAAATTTGAACATAAAGATGAGTATTTAGTTAATTAAAAAGTTTTTCGGGGCGAATATACAAATAAAAAAAATCCACAACAAAAATTGTGGATTTTTTTTATAAAATAGATAATTGTTTTAGGAAATTAATTCTTGATAGGCACTTTGTATTCGTTTTTCACCACGCCCATAATAAACGAACTGCTGAGACCGCCAATGCAATCGAGTTCGCCAAGAATCTTCATCACAAACTGCTGATACTCTTTCATCGACGATACGTAAATTTTCATAGTAAAGTCGTAATCGCCTGATACGTTGTAACATTCACCTATTTCGGGAATATTTTGCACTGCATCCATAAATTTGGTGGCGTTTTCGTAAGAGTGCTGTTTGAGTTTGATATTGCAGATGGCCATAAATCCGCACTCAAGCTTGTCGACGTCGAGTACTGCGGTGTATTTTTTGATGTAGCCCTCTTCTTCGAGTTTTTTTACGCGCTCGAATACGGGTGTGGGCGAAAGATGCACCTTCCGCGACAGCTCCTTGTTGGTGAGGGAGCCGTCGTCTTGAAGGGCAGCTAAAATTTTGTAGTCGGTTGCGTCTAACTTCATGTTATTTAACCTTGTCAATTTCGTGACAGATATTGTCGAAAATTTCCTCTACCTTGCCTATGCCGTTGATTTCAACGCATTTGCCTTCTTTTTTGTAAAAATCTGCTACGGGAAGTGTAGATTCGTTGTATACTTTGATACGGTTTTCGATAACGTTTACATCTGCATCGTCGCTACGGCCTGAATCTTTGGCACGGTTGATAAGACGTTTTACAAGTGTGTCGTGGTCGGCTGTGAG
>JAGCYI010000114.1 GCA_017960885.1 Bacteroidales bacterium | reverse complement strand
ACTCATTACCGTAAAAATCAACGGCGGCGACGACTCCAAGACACAATGGTACGTAAAAGTAAATTGTCCGTGATAACTATCTGAAAACATATTAACAACATAAAAACCTGAATATATGAACATTATAGCCACCAAAGACCTCAACAACATACGCTATATGCTCGGTGCTGCCGAAACAGCCAAAGGTGTTTACAACCAAATAAAGGCGACGTTTCCCAACAGCGACGAGTATAAGATATTTGCCGAGCCCATCATATTGGAAAACGGCGCAAAAATAGCGTGGGCGTCGAACTACGACGGCAAGGGCGTGTGCTACGACCACCTCTCCGAAGAGGATCAGAGCATTGCCCGCGACATCCTTTCGGCAAGCATAAAGAAACTCTTGGACAAGGTAAAAGAGTTTAACGATCAGTCTATCACCGATATGATGTACAAGTGCATCGAAATCCCCGGAATGAACGACGTATATATGATTCGCAAAAACGGCGAAACCAAAGTAGTGATAGCCGAATGGGGATTTGTGCTCGACACCCCGGGCGCAGAGAAAGGCCTGCTGTACAAGATTTTGAATACACGTAAAATTCCCATGAAGTTTACAGTTGTTTACAGCGACGACCTTTCTGTGGCTCCGTTCGAGGATATAATTTTTGAGTACGAAGGCAAGCCATTATCTTCTAAGTCTGACGAAAACGGTATCATCGTTCTCGAAAAAATCAAAGAAGACTCGTACATCAAGGCGTTTGAACCCGACGGCGACCAGAAAATCAATATGCAGGGCTTCACTTGCTACGAGGAGGGCGCTTACACCATCAAAGTAACTCCCAAAGGCGATATGCTCTTTGAGGTTACCGACCAGAACAAGAATCCTCTCAGCGGAAAGGAATTTATATTTGATTATAACAATCAGAAGATAAAAGCCATCTCCGACGCCGACGGTCATATGACCTTAAAGAGGGTTAAAAACGGTGTTACAGTTCAAGCCTACCAAGAAGGTGAATCAGGCAGAGAGAATCAAAACACCTTTGTTTCTGACCGCAAAATAGAGAAGTATCCTATTGTAATAGAGATAAAAGAAGAGTTACCTCCTCCCCCTCCGCCGCCACCACCAGCACGCAAGATGCGTTTCAAGGTAATCGACGAGAAAAACAACGTGGTAAAGAGCGCAGAAGTGATAGTAAAATATAACGGAATAACCAAAACACTATTCACCGACGCCGACGGATACTGCGAACTCGAAGACGTGCCGATTGGCGCAGTGGTTGAGGCTAAGGCTAAAAAATAATACAAAATAATCGTAGAGACGTGCCGTGGCACGTCTCTTTTTAAACAACCTTATTTGAATATCAATTATGGAAGGCTCAGGAAAATACACATACAACGAAAACGATTCGGAATACATCGTAAAAATCAAGGGCCGCAAGCCGTGGTGGCTTTTGCTGTTGTTGCTTTTGTTGCCGTTACTTTTATTGCTGCCATTTGAAAAAGACGTTGTGTTTAAAACTGTAAACAAAACGTCTGGTGATGCCATACCTCAAATCAACGTTAAGTTTCAATATGTAAAACATACTTTTATTTCTTTCTCTCCTTTTGGATTTTTTGGCGCAGATACTATAAAATATGAAAACGAAAGCGATGAGCGAGGTGAAGCATTGTTTACAAAAGTAAAATATACTTTATTTCAGTCTCTGTTCTACGGTGGCGAACCCACTGAGGCTATGGCGTTTGGAGGTTGCTTGGTAGGCGACACAATCAATCCCGCTTTCAGCCCGCTCAACAGCACTTTTGCCGAAAAAATAGAACTGAGTTACAAGGGTTACGACTTGGATTTCAAGGTGATAGACGCCGACGACAACGAGCCTATTCCCGACGCCACGGTTAAGGCTGTAATATCAGGTCCTGAAAACCGAAACGACAACCAAAATTCCGACCCTGGCGGTTACGCAATGTTTGAAAGCACTCCCCTATGCTCCGACATCACTGTGGTGGCTCAAAAAGAGGGCTACGAACCCGACACTATCACCGGCGGTGTGGAATCGCTTTTAAAAGGCGAATTTGGACGTACTCTGCGTTTAAAACCCGGCAAGGGCGCGGTAACATTCACGGTTAAGGATTTGGTAAGCCGTCAGACTATTCCGGGCGCTAAGGCAACGCTAATCACCACAAACGGCACAATAAGTCTCACCACCAACACCAACGGCGTGGGCAAGGGATTTTTCGACAGCATCAACGTTAACAAGACCATCAAGATTCAGGTTGAAAAAATCTATTACTACGACACCATTTCTGCCGAATACACGGTGATGAAATACGAGAAACTTTCCGACGACGAGCGCACACTCTATATGCGTCCCAAGACTGAAAATCTTGTTTTCCGCGATGTGGATGCAGTATCTAACAAGCCGATAGCAGGCGTGCAAAACGTGATTTTTATCAACGGTAAAAAAACTGCCACTGAATATTCCAACAATCAAGGCTGCTTTAACGTGGCGGGCTTAAAACCCGAAGACAAAATCAGCGTGGTGGCATCCAAAGGCGGATACATCAAAAACGAGGACAAGATTAAGAACGCCCGCACATCGACTCTCGACAACCAAGAAAAACGTGACATTCCGCTGTTCGCAATTCAGGAAATGCACTCTAAACCACGCAAAAACTGCGGTGTGCACTTCTCTGGCACTCTCCTATCCGACACCGAAATCAAGGGTCACATCTCAAAAATCTACCAGCCCGACAAATACGGCGAATATGTGGGCGACGGTATGTACCCGAGCAACCAAGCCGCTTTCCCAAATGCAGTTCAGTATACATTTGATGCAATAGCAGTTGACAAAGGTACACATCTCACGATATATAGTCAACCAAACTTTAAAGGAAAGGTTCTGTTAGACGTTACAGGTCCGGCGCTAATCAACAACGTTAAGTGGAAAGACGAATCGCGAATCAAGGACGTTAACGAGAAGACCTTCACCCCCGAGTTTGAGGCAAACTTCCCCAAGAGTTGCCGCCGTTGGAGTTCGGAAAATATGAACCAATGGGACTACGGTTCGGTGAAAATCACCTGCGGTGAGTAACTAATAGCAACAGATTAAGAGATTCCCCGTTAGAAAGCCGGTAGCGAAACCAATCGCGAGGCTCGAAAACGGGGTTTTCTGTATCTGCATCTGAGCAAACGATGTGAGCGAAAAAACAAACACCGAAACCACAAACGCCCAAAAAACATCAGCCCCGCTGATTTTGCCAAGCAAGACAATGAACGAAGAGAGTCCGCCGCAAAAAAGCGAATAAACGTTGAAACTGAAATTCTTTATCCTAACTATCGCTAAAAGTGAAAGAATTATGAAAATTTGAAAAATAGCCAAAACTCCGTGCGATGAGAAATTTTCGTTACGCATAACATAAAAGCCGAGCACGTAAGAACCAATCATTGCAGTCGTAATCAAAATTTTAGAGCGCAAAGGAGATTCGCCGCTAAAAACATCTTTGATTTTGGCGATATACATCACATAAGACGGAATCAGCACTACCAAAAGCAGCACAAAAAAATAGTAATAGACCGACGACCAGACCGAATAGTAATAAGCCTGCCGCTCTGTGCCGTAAAACACCGTAAAAGCGTAAAAAGGCATTAAAAACGGGTAGGTTAAAACCGACAGTATCTTGGCAGCACGCTCCATTACAATTCTTTTCTAAGGCGTGCTACAAGTATGTTCATCTGCTCGCGATATTTAGCCACGGTGCGGCGAGCGATCTGATAACCGCGTTGTTGGAGAATCTTGGCGAGTTTTTCGTCGGTAAGAGGCTGACGCTTGCTCTCGTTGTCGATGCACTCTTTGAGTATCTTCTTGATTTCGCGGGTAGAAACCTCATCGCCATCGGTGGTTTGCATTCCTTCGGAGAAGAAGAATTTCAAGGGGAAAATACCAAAGTGAGTTTGAATATATTTGCTGTTTGCCACACGCGATATGGTGGAGATGTCGAAACCTGTGGCGTCGGCTATGGTTTTGAGAATCATTGGCTTCAACTTTGTTTCGTCGCCATCTTCAAAATACTCTTTTTGATAGTCGAGGATAGCCTGCATTGTTATCATCAGGGTATTTTGACGCTGCTTGATAGCCTCGATAAACCATTTTGCGCTGTCGAGTTTCTGTTTTACAAAAAGCAGAGTTTCCTTATCTTTTTTATTACCCTTCGACTTACCCACGCTGTCAATCATATCAGCGTAAGTGCGGTTGATACGCAGTTCGGGAACGTTTTTGGAATTTAGATGGAGAATAAAATCGCCGTCGTGATCTTCCAAAATAAAGTCGGGAATGATATGCTGAGTGCTTTTTGAGAGTTGCGGCGCAAAAATGCTTCCCGGCTTAGGATTCAAACGTGTAATATCCTCAACAGCCTGTTTCAACTGTTTTTCGGTAATGTCGGTTTTAGAAAGTATCTTATCGTAATGCTTTTTAGAAAATTCTTCAAAAAACTCTTTTAGAATAAGGTATTCAAATTTGAGAATGGTTTTGTCGCCCTTTTGAGAGCGATAGTTGCGCATAACTTGCAACATCAGGCACTCGCGCAAATCGCGTGCGCCCACGCCTGCGGGGTCAAAATCCTGAATTATGGTGAGAATTTTCAGAAGTTCCTTTTCTGTGGTCTCGTATCCTGCCGAAAATGCAATATCGTCAACAATGTTTTCAATATCGCGGCGCAAATAGCCGTCTTCGTCAATATTGCCAATGATGTATTCTGCAAGCAGTTGCTCGTCCTCGTTCATAACACCAAGACCGAGTTGCGAAAGAAGGTATTCGTGGAGCGAATTGCCCGAAGAATAAGGAATGTCGGAACGGCGGTCATCGTCGTCGTCGCTATAATTATTTGAGTTTAGGCGGTAATTTGGAGTGTCATCGTCTTCGAGATAATCCTCCACGGTAAATTCCTCGTCAGACTGAGTTTTTTTGAACTCGTCGTCGTTGTAGTCGTCGTTGATATCGCGCTCAGGCTCATCGTATTCAGGACCGTCGAGAGAATCATCGTCGCCATCGTGGTCGGAAGAGTAATCGTCTGTGCTGCGGGTATTCTCATCCATATCCTCGCCGCCCTCTTCAAGCACAGGATTCTCCTCAATCTCGCGTTTGATGCGCTGCTCTAACTGTATAGTTGGTATCTCCAACAGTTTTATCAACTGTATTTGTTGCGGCGAAAGTTTCTGCAACAGTTTCTGTTGAAGTTTCTGATTTAGCATAATATTTCGGTTATTAATTTTAATAACACAAAAATAAGGAATAATCTTTAATGTTGGTATATTTTATGCAACAATTTTTTCTTTTTTTTAAAACTTGGTGTCGGAGGTAACACGGAAAACGGCTGTGGTCTTTGCTCCACGCTTGTAAAGTTCGCATAGCCATCCACGCTCCAAAAACATCTCACGAAGTCGGTCGGCGGAGGTTTCAGTGGTAAACGAGACGATATTAGAGCAAGGTCTTTCGGGATTGAAACCCATTTCACGGAGGGTGTCATAAAGGCTGAGGACGTTTTCGCGGAGGGCTTCTCGCTCTACGTCAGATTCAATAAAGTTTTGCAGGTTGTAGGCGGCTGTGCCAAGTGTTCCACGCTGAACGCTTACCGAATATCTAAGCGATACAGATCGGCGGCGAAGTAGTTCTATCAAAGTGGAATCGCCACAGACAAACGCTCCTACCGAGGCTTTGAGAGTGGATTGAAGGTTAACGATTTTCAGATCGGCAAAACCTCTGATGCCGCAATGCTCGTCGCTACCACGCCCGTTTTTGCCACAGGCGAGAAAACCGAAACTATCGTCAACCACCACCAAGGCGTTGTATTTTTCCGCCAACTGTTTTATGGCGTTGAGATTGGCGCATTGTCCGGAATCGCAAAAAATTCCGTCGGTAACTATCAGCCTGATTCGACGCATTTGTGATAGTTTCAATTTATCTTCAAGTTTAGCCATATCGTTATGACCAAAACGTAGTTTTTCGGCAGCGGAAAGACGAATGCCGCGCATCAATGATGGATTGCAATATTCGTCGTAAATAATGGCGTCGGTATCGTTCAAGAGGTTTGCGGCAAAGTCGGCGCAGATAGCCTCGTAAGATGGAAATACTAATATTTCAGGCACTTGAAGAAAATCACAAACTACGGATTCAAACTCCTTTTGCTCTTTGGTAACACCGCACGAATAGGTGTTGAAAATAGTCTGAAAGCCGCCCATCAAGCCCGTGTTAGAAAAATTGACCAACGGCTTTTGATTGTATACGAGAGTTTCCTCACGCTCGTAGGCAGTTTGTCCGTTGATGGTGGTAGGCTGATGAACAGCGTCGAAAACCATATCAGATGGTCGTGATATGGCTTTCGACATTACAAGTTCGTCTTCAAAGATCTGACGGCTGTTTGAATCCATAGTTTCGATAATTATGCGTTACTTTTTCTTAAAGTAGGTTTTAAGGCCATTGCTACATTCGCGGCAATTGCCGGTATACTTGTAAGTGATTTCATCGGTGTCGGACGAATTATCCTCTTTATAGTTACTTTTAGTAACTGATTTAATCAAACGTCCGGCATTGTCGTATTCGTAAGTAGAATTAGAGGTCATAGCCGTATTCTCGTAAATTTGTTTTGACAATGTTCCATCGGCATTATACTCATTAGTAGTGGTTTCGGCAACTTCCCATTTTCCATTTTTGGCTTTACGCTTTGTTTCAGAACTCTTTACAAGATATTTACCACCTATCGAAACATAGGATATGCGAGTTTCTGATAAGCCCTCTTCCTGAGAATTTACAACTATAAGAGTGTCATTATTATTAGCGTCAAAATATTTCTCGGTTATAGTTTTTTTGGGCTCGCACTCCATCATCGAAAGAATACGGGTTTCGGTACTT
>JAGCYI010000113.1 GCA_017960885.1 Bacteroidales bacterium | reverse complement strand
GGATTTATGCCTCACGACACCGTATTCTATAAAGGTCCGATGTCGAAAACAGAGCAGCAGATAGAATCTATCGATTGGGCTATTGCTCAAAACGCCAACAAAGACGGTTATCTTTTTGAAAAGGTTGATACTAAGAACATTGCAGCCGCTGGAATGTCGTGCGGAGGTTTACAGACTTTGTTTAACTGTGCCGACCCGCGTCTTAAAACCATTATGATTTGCAACAGCGGATTATTTATGAATCCCGGCGTGGCTATTCCCGGAATGCCTATGCCCGAAAAATCTAAGTTAGAAGAACTTCACACACCTATTATTTATATTCTTGGCGATACTCTCGACATTGCCTACGAAAACGGTATGGACGATTTTCACCGCATTTCAAAAGTTCCTGCATTTGCAGCCAATCTTCCTGTAGGTCACGGCGGTACATACGCTCAACCTCACGGCGGCGAATTTTCGATTGTGGCCACCGCTTGGCTCAACTGGCAACTCAAAGGCGACGCCGAAGCAGCCAAAATGTTCAAAGGCGAAACTCCCGGAATCCTTTCGCGCAAAGATTGGAGTTTTGAGAAAAACGAACTTATTGATAAATAGGAATTTTGATTTAACACCAATATTTTTTAAGGACAGCACGTGAAGGCGTGCTGTCTTTTTTTTTAACAAACAACCTAATGCTAATTTTATCCGTATATATAATTTTACAAACAATCTATTTATTAACCCTATAAATTATAATGCTATGAAACATAAGTATTTAGTGATGGCAATGTGCTTGTCTGCCACATTAGCGTGGAGCGGATGCTCTTCGGACGACGAACCAATTCCCGAAGACCAGCAAGAAAACCAAGACAGCAACGGTGATAATAATCAAACCAACAACAACGAAAAAGAAACTGACGATGGCAAGAATCCCGACCTTGTGGATTTTTACAGCAAGTTTCCTTTGGCAGGCAAAAGTAGTCCTGCGGAGTATTCTGTTGCCAATGATTACGACCGTATCAAAAATTTGATTCCCACAGGCAACTACGTTTTCACCAAAAACTACGACACCCAAGACGCCGAGCAATATGTACTCTCAAAAGGTTCCGACGGCAGTCTTATGATATTTAATATGGATGATTTGGAGTCGGATGCGTCGTTCATTGGCAGCAGTCTTTATGTGGAAAGTTTCGGTGATGATGGCAAAAATTCTATGTTTTGGATTTATCCCGATCGGTTTGGTAAGGCTCTTAACTACAAGCCTGCACCCACATACGCACAATTTGAATATCTTTCGCGCGATGAACTCATTGCCGCCAATGCTTTGGTGAGCGACATTACCAACAACCACGAAAAATGCCTCGCTTCTATGTATTCTCTACTGCAAGATACATACGCGCCGATGATAACTAACACCTACACCGACAAGAAGTTTGTGCTCAAATCGGAGAAAACCGAACTCTACGGTGTGCCTTGCACTCATTATTCTATTACGTTGGCTCCCGGAGAACAGATAATGCTCTTTGGTCAGCCCTACGAAGATGCTCCCGAAATACTCCAAGAGTGGTGGCTCACCGACGACTTTATCTGTCTGCAACTGTTTGACTGGGGCGTTGCTTTCGGTTGGAACAAGTGGAAAATGGATGCATTTATTCCCGGTGGAACAATGAAAGAGAATTATGCCACTTTAACAGAAGCATATAGTCCTTTGGGTAAATGCATTTGGGACGATTGCCTCAAAAGTCACAAAAAAACCGCCAACGAATGGCTTAGCGACGAATATCCCGAAGTGCTAAACAAATGGCTCGTAAAATATCAGCACGACATTACTTCGTTTGAAGTTAGCCGCCGCGCGTGGGTTGGATACGACAATATTGTGGGAATCAACATTTACATTAAAGATGCCACTCCTGAACAGGCGCGAGAATATATCGCCGAAGTGCGAAAATTAAACCTCGCTACTGTTGACGAAGATTCTGACGCCGCCCTTCAAAAGATTATCGATGCCTGGGATTCGCTTCCCGACGAACAGAAGGCTCTATTTAAAAACGAAAAACCCAAACTGTCGGATACTTTTATAGAATACAAGGCAAGCAATTGGGGTGCAACCGATCCCGGACTTGGTGAAACCGAAATATATCCCGCTTACGAAATCATCTACAACAAATTGTTGAACGTAAATGCTGGTTTGACAATCAGATTCTCTCTCGACCGAGTTAGTGGAGTGTAAATAGCAAACGCGTTAGCACACAATAAATCAGGCTATCGATTTTTTCGATAGCCTTTTTTTTGATGAGTTAATAATGTTTTATACCTTTGCAATAATTTCAATCACTTAAACTATAATGCAATGAATAAGACTTTTATTATCACAATGTTTACCGCCGGTGCTTTGTTGTCAGGTTGTGCAGGCAACAAAGGCAGCAACGACAAAATTACCACCGCTGCCGACGAACTTTTTGCCGCCACCGACACTATCAAAGACGTTACATTACAGAGCGTTATGATATTGAAAAACGGAGAGACGGTGTATAAGCGTTGGGCAAACGGCGGTGAGGAAAATCTTCCGCACGTAATGCACTCGGTGAGCAAATCGTTTTGCGCCACGGCTGTGGGAATGGCTGTGGACGAGGGCAAACTCAAAGTTACCGACAAATTGGTAGATTTCTTTCCCGACGAATTGCCTGCTGAGGTTTCTGATAATCTCAAAGCAATTACCATAAAAGACTTGCTAACAATGAATTGCGGACACGAAACCGAACCGCAGGTGCGCAACGATTCTACCTTAACTTGGACACAGGCTTTTCTTGCTCATCCCGTTACCAAAACTCCCGGCACATGGTATTGCTACAACTCCATCGGCACTTATATGCTTTCGGCTATTGTTCAGAAAGTTACAGGCGAAAAAATTGTAGACTACCTTACTCCGCGACTTTTTGAACCGCTTGGAATCGAAAAACCCAAATGGGAAGAGAGTCCTCAGGGTATCAACTGCGGCGGTTGGGGATTGTATCTCAAAACCGAAGATATGGCAAAATTTGGTCAACTGTTTCTGCAAAAAGGTGTTTGGAATGGCAAACAACTAATTAGCAGTCAATGGGTTGAGGAAGCATCAAAATATCAGGTTCCATCAGTACCAGCCGGCACACGCCCCGATGAAGTTGAGTCTAAGGGACTTACCGAAGAAAACTGCGCTTGGCTTTTGGGCTACGGATACCAAATGTGGCGTTGTCCCGAAAACGCATATCGCGCCGACGGAGCACGCGGACAATATATAATAGTGCATCCCGCCAAAAACGCCGTGATAGCCGTAACAGCCGATTCGCCCGACCTTCAAGCCGAATTGTCAAATATTTACAAGTACCTTTTCCCGGTTTTGTAAGTAGAAACGACAAATAATATGCAAAAGAATATGCTCTAAGGGCATATTCTTTTTTATATATATGCATATTGATAAAATAAATAAGAAATAATGTAGTTTTTTACAAAACAACAAATACCTTTGCCAAAAATAGTTACATCAATGACCCTTCAACAGTTAGAATACATAGTGGCACTCGACGAGCAAAGGCATTTTGCCCGCGCCGCAGAGGTTTGCAAGATAACACAATCGACTCTCAGCCTGATGATACGCAAGTTGGAAGAGGAACTCGACATCACCATTTTTGACCGTAAGATGCACCCTATAAAACCCACACTTGCTGGCGAAAGTCTTATCCGTCAGGCACGTATAGTGCTTTTTCACTCAAAGCAGTTGCTAAAACTTACCCAAAACGAACGGCAGAAATCGAGCGGCGAAATCCGTCTTGGCATCACATCTACAATTGCGCCATACATTATGCCTAAGTTTTTTAAGTACATCAATAATTTTACCGATATCAAACTGATAGCCAAAGAGATGTACAACTGCGACATTGTAGGAAAACTCAAATCGGCAGAAATTGATATGGCTATAATGTCTAACCCCGAAAAAAATAGCGAACTGCTTGAAATTCCGTTATATAACGAGAAACTTTTTGCATACGTTTCGCCCAACGACCCACTGAGCAAAAACGGCAGCATAGATTTAGAAAAATCGCCAAACAAAAAACTTTGGCCGCTGAAACAGTCGATATGCTTCAAAAACCAAATCGACGGTCTTTCCACATACAGCAACATTGAACGCAACATTTACGAAACCGGCAATATATCAACCCTTTTGCAAATTGTAGACGAGAACGATGGTTTTACAGTTTTGCCCGAACTGCATATTCCGCTTTTGTGCGACGAAACCAAGAAAAACCTTCGCCCGATAGCCGAGCCAGTGCCCACGCGCACTGTATCTCTCTTTGTTAGAGCCGATTATATGCGCGAAAACCTTATCAATATTGTTATCGACGGCATCAAGAGCATTATTCCCGAAAATATGATCAACGACAGGCTCAAAAAATACCGCATTAAGTTGTAAAGTTTTTTTTAATAATTGCCCATAAACAATAGTTTTAGCATTGTTTTTGATAATTTTGCATTGTAAAACTTATAATACAATGCTAAAAACTATTATAACGCTCATATTATTGATAATTACCACTTTGGTAAGTGCGCAAACGCAGCACGACACTATTGATGTGGCTATCCTTGGCGACTCAAACACGTGGCTCGGCGGCGACGATTGCTCAAAGCCAAAGGGCTGGAACACATATTTTAAGGCAGAATTTAAGCCAAAATCGTGCGTAAGCCTTGCCCGCAGCGGTGCATCGTGGACTCATACGCCCCAAACCGTTCGCAATACTGCCGAATATGCCGCAAAACCTACGCCCAACAATGTGATTTACAATCAAGTAGAACGCCTTAAAGAAAAAGTTGACAGCGCACTAATTGCCACTCCAAATCTTATAATCATTGCTTGCGGCACTAATGACGGATGGTTCAAAGCCAAGTATTATCCTCAACTTTTTGTCCGCACTGCCAACGAGGCTTTTTTAAAATACGATAGCATAGCGCAAACGCCTATAAACAAAATAGTTACCTTAGCCGAAAGTGTAGTGTTTAATTGTGCATTGTTGCAAAAATATTTCCCTGAATCAAGGATAATTTTGTTAACTCCAATGCAAACAACCGCCGTGCCGTTATCGGTAATTGAGCAAATTGGTGATGTTATAGATAATTGTGGTAAACTGATGAATATCAGCACAATACGTCAAGATAAAATATGCTGTGTAAAATCTGCCGACGAGCGTGTAAAAAAGGTAAACACCTACGACGGCACTCACACATCGCAGACGGGCGCACAAAAAAACGGCAAAATTATTGCCTTGGAAATCAGCAAATTATTAACCCAAAATCAAGAATAACAAAAGATGGTATTTTCAGATTTATTCTTTTTGTTTGTTTTTTTACCGTTGTTTGTAATATGCTATCTTGCAGCGTATTACATCGACAAAAAGAAATCTTTGGACGGTGCGGGCTCAATGGCGTTTAAAAACGCTGTGCTTGTGGCGTTTAGCCTGATATTTTACGCTTGGGGCGAACCAATTTATGTGTTTTTGATGCTTATATGCGTAATTATCAATTATTTTGCAGGCAAATTTATAGAAAAATCCATTCAAAAACGTCAGGCATTGATTGTCGGCGTGGTGTGCAACGTATTGATACTCTGCGTTTTTAAATATGCAGGTTTTTTTGCCAAAACGCTCAATGCAATTGGTATTCCTATCCCTGTGCCGGAGATTAGTCTTCCGATTGGAGTTTCATTCTATATATTTCAGAGTATCAGTTATTTAGTGGATGTATACCGAAAAGAGGCAAAAGCACAGACAAGGTTTGTGGATTTGTTGCTCTATATCAGTATGTTTCCGCAACTTATTGCAGGTCCTATTGTGCGCTACAACACTGTGGCAGAAGAGATTAACAACCGCAAAGTTTCATTCGACGACATTGCCGAGGGTGTTTTCCGCTTTATGATTGGTCTCGCCAAAAAGGTGATTATAGCAAATCAAATTGGAAGCATTGCTACTCAGTATCTTACCAATGGTTTGCAGACCTCCACAACGCTCGGACTTATGCTCGGACTTTTGGCGTTTTCGTTGCAGATTTATTTCGATTTTTCGGGCTATTCAGATATGGCAATCGGCATTGGACGCTGCTTGGGATTCCATTTCAACGAGAATTTCAACCATCCATATTGCTGCAACAGCGTTACCGATTTTTGGCGCAGATGGCATATTTCGCTCGGGTCGTTTTTCAGAGATTATGTCTACATTCCGATGGGCGGAAACCGCAAAATGCAATGGCGCAACGTGCTGTGTGTATGGTTTTTAACTGGTATGTGGCACGGCGCAAGTTGGAATTTTATACTTTGGGGTTTGTTTTTTGGTGTAATTTTGGTAATCGAAAAACTCTTTATCTTAAAGAGAATCAAAACTTTACCAGCCGTAGGACATATTTACAGCCTATTGATGGTTTATATCGGTTGGGGTATATTCTATTTCACCGATTTTGAAAGTATGAAATTATTTTTCAGTAGGATTTTTACTTGTGGAGAATTTTATAATTTTGCAGACGTTCAGGCAGTTTCGAGCAATCTGTGGTTGTGGATAGCCGCCATTGCGCTGTGTATGCCTGTGCGCAAGATTTTGGAGGAAAAAATCACCAAACCTGAATTTACCTTCGCTTACAGGATAACGGTCTCGGTATTAGTGATTTTGTTTAGCACCGCGCTACTTGTGGGCGCAACGAACAATGCATTTTTGTATTTCAGATTTTAAACTATATAGGAAAAATGAACAAGGTATTTTTAATATTAACAACTTTATTATCAATAAGTTTTGCTGCCAATGCGCAGACAGCGTACAACGACACCATCGAAAACCGCGTTGTGCCTGCCTACGAAAACACGGTTTGTCCAAACGTGAGTCTCAAAATGTGGAACCGTGTGGCTGTAACGGGCAGCGGCAAAGATATCCGCGCTTTTTCGCCGTGGAAAAGCATCCAATATTCTTCGTCGGAATATTCCAAAGTGGCAAACCTTTACAAAAAGACCTTTGGCGACAAGGTGAACATCTGGTTGATGCCAATTCCCACTGCGGCAGCGTTTTACAGTCCCAAAAACAACCCATACACATCTGAACAGTATTCCACCATCAACTATATGTTCGGATATGCCGACAAGGACGTGCATTGTGTTGATATTCACACAATTCTGGGTCAGCACGCCAACGAAAACATATACGCCCGCACCGACCATCACTGGCTTCCACTCGGAGCGTATTACGCAGCAAAAAGGTTAGCCGCATTGTGCAAAGTTCCCTTTGTAAGTATCGAAGATTCAACACGTTATCAGCACCGTGTAATTCACCGTTACTGCGGCACAATGTATCATTACACCAAGAATATCAACGTGAAAAACAATCCCGAAGATTTTGATTTTTGGTTGCCCATAGCCGCCAAATACACCACGAGCATTGTACAGTTTAAATATGCTGGTGTTCACCAAGTTACAGGCGAACTTATTCCCAAAGATCAAAACTTTTTTAAGGATTATCCCGACGGCAGTGCGGCGGCTTACTGCACTTTTATCGGTGGCGACGCCCGTCTTGTTCACGTGCATACCAATGTGGGCAACGGTCGCAAAATCCTCTTTGTAAAAGACAGTTTCGGCAATGCCATTCCGGGATATTTGTTTTACTCGTTTGAGGATTTGCACGTGATTGATTGCCGCTATTTTAGCCGTAATCTTACCGAATATGTTGAAAAACAAGGTATTACAGATATAGTTTTGTGCAACAACCTTCAATTTGTGGGTCAGCCCAAAATTCAGGACGCACTCAAACGGTATTTGACACAGAATCCTACACGGTAAATTATTAACTGTCAAATAATTAAACGAATGAAACAAATAACAATTTTTGGAAATTATGTAGAGACGCCATAATATGTAGAGACGCCATAATATGACGTCTCTACAACGAATGTAACGAAGACATTTATGGTGTATTAGTTTAATTCGTCAAAAAATTAAAATCAAAGATTTAATTTTTTATTCGTAGTGAGATTTATTAGTTTTATTAGTTTAATTCGTTGACCAACAAAATATTATATTATGAAAAATTATAACAAGACATACATCATCGGAGCGGCGGCGGCGTTTGGAATAATGACCGTGGTGCTGAATTTTTTTCCACGAACCACGTTTTCGGAACGCGAACGCCGCGACCTTGCCTCGTTTCCTGAGTTTTCGGCTGAGAAACTTGCAAGCGGCGCATTTACCGACAGTGTGTCGAAATGGTACAGCGACAGCGAGCCTTTTCGCGAGGGTTTTATGACTATTAGTGAGAACTTTAACCGCATCAAAGGCATCAAAACCGGCAGTGGTGAGAACGCCGTTACCTTTATAGCAGGCGATGCTGGCGACCGTCCCCAATTTATGGACACCACTGATTTTTACGACGATGATGAATTCATTGATACTGTGACCGTTGCCGCCGACACAACCACAGCCCCGACCGTTGCGATGGACTCCATTCCCAAAGAAAACAAGCCCGCTCCCAAGCCTCCGAAGCCCGAAACCGAAAACAAAGACGGCTACCGTGTACCCAACTCTGGCGTGATATTGGTTGGCGAAGTGCCCACCGTGCGTGCCCTCTTGGCGTTTGGCTGCACATCGTATTTCACCAAGGTTTATTGCGAGGCGGTGAATATGTATAAGGCTGCTTTCCCCGATGTTAATATCTGGGTGATGCCAATTCCCACAGCGTCGGAATTTTATGGTCCTGAGGAGGCACGTTCGGTCAACTGGCGTCAGAAACCCTGTATCGACGCCGTTTTCAAGAAACTTGACCCGAATGTTCATCCTGTGTACATCTACGATACTCTGCAAGCGCATTTGAGCGAACCCATCTATCTGCGCACCGACCACCATTGGAGCGCTCTCGGAGGTTTTTACGCCGCCAAATGTTTTGCCGATCAGGCTGGATTGCCCTTTAAGAGTCTCAACGACGGCTACGAAGCCCGCACAATCCACAATTTTGTGGGGTCGATGTACGGCTATGCAAAAGATATTTCGGTGAAAAATTCACCCGAAGATTTTGTGTATTATTATCCCACGCAGACGCAGTTCACTACACACGTAATCTCCTATATCATAGACAATAAGTACAACATCACCAAAGTATATCCCGAAAAAGAGCGGTCGTATTTTGCCAAATTCCGCGATGGCAGTTCGGGCGCATACTCCACTTTCCTTGGTAGCGATTCGCAACTCACCCGCGTGGAAACCTCAGCAGGCAACGGTCGCCGCGTGCTCATTCTCAAAGACAGTTACGGCAACACAATCCCCTCGTGCCTCTTCTACTCGTTTGAAGAAGTCCACGTGGTAGATTTCCGCTATTTCACCAAAAACATGAAACAGTACGTTGCCGACCACAAAATCACCGACATCCTTTTTGCCAACAACGTAACCTTCTGCTGCACAGTCACCGCCGCAAAAAAATACAAGCATTTTTTGAATCAGCCTGAAGGGTCGGGAGTGGTAAAAGAAACCGAAGAAAACAATACGGAAGAGTAATCTTGCGTTAAACAATAAAACTAAATATTAATTATTTTAATACTTTTTTATTATGAAAAAACAAACAAATCACATTTTCCCGGGAGGGCAAAATGCGCTCCTACTATCCCTAGCGTTGTCATTAACGTGTACACTTAATGTCGAGTCGGTAAACGCCCAGGATCCTTGTTCCACCGATATGGGGCATACGGGTACGCCTCTAAATCTTAACGGCAATAAAACTGAAAAAATAACAGGAACCCCTTTAGTGTGTACCCAATGGTCGGACAATGCATACAAAAGCCATCTGACAGTTTACGAAAACAACACCATTGTGGCAGAATGGATGCAGGCTATAGAATATCAATTTGAGTTTGGTTACGACTATTCTGAACTCGTAGATCCTAAAACCAAGAATTTCGCATTAGATTACAGCTACACCAAGGGCAACAACAAAGCCTTATATGGCTACATTGGTGTGCATCTTTGGACTCTGAACCCAGTGACAGAATGCTATATTATAGACGATTGGTATGGCGATAAGCCTTACGCCTCATCTCTTGGCACTAAAGTAGGCGAGTATGAATTAGATGGCGCATTATACACGATTTATGCCCATTGGAGAACCAACCAACCTAGTCAAGTAGGAAACACCTCTTTAATGCAGGTATTCAGTCTCCGAGAAACTTCGCGTCAATGCGGACATATCAATATTTCAGCTCATATCAGCAAGTGGTTGGAACTTTTCCACGGGCAGACTATGAAAATAGCGTGCAACGGCTCTTCCGATATTGATATACCTGTGTCACTGGGTGATATAGATCAAGTTAACCTTTATCACAATAGCGGCGGCACTGGTTCTAACCTAAGTTCAGGAACAGTAGACTACACCTATGTGAAATTAGACGACAACTACAAAAAACAGATTTCTTCCTGCGAAATTACTATCACAGGCGACAGCAAAACCTACAACGGCAAAAAACAAAGTCCTTCCAACATAGTAATTAAAGACGAAGACAAGACTCTTGTTTTGAATCAAGATTACAAAGTGGAGACCGACGACGATTGCATCAATGTTGGCAATTACACATTATCAATTGTGGGCATTGGCGGCTACAAAGGCACATCCTACGAGACCTTTAAGATAACTGCCAAAGAGATTACCGTAAAAGCCGACGACAAAGGCAAGAAACCTGGCGACAGCGATCCGAAGCTTACTGCCAAAATTTCGGGACTTGTAGACGGAGAATCCGAGTCGTTGATCACATACTCCATTTCGCGCACCAAGGGCGAATCCGAAGGCAAATACACTATCACTCCGTCGGGCAGCACAAAACAGGGCAACTACTCAGTTAGTTACGAAAAGGGAACATTCACAATCGACAAGAAAATTATCCCTACACCAGTGTCCGACATTCCAGACAATCAATCCGACATCAAAGTCTGGTCGTTCGGCTCTGCCATCTACATCGAATCCGCACCCGACACCAAATACCAAATCATCGACCTCACCGGCCGAACCATCAAGTCTGCCTCCACCACATCAACCAAAGAAGAGGTCAGCCTCAAAAAAACAGGTGTCTACATTGTAATCGTCGGCAACACATCGTACAAGGTGTCGGTTAACTAATTTTCTATGGATTTTTCGCCCAAAATCCTATTTTTTGAGCGGAAAATCCTATTTTTTTTGCTGTTTCAGGGGTATTTTTGCCATCGAAAAATTTGATAATTATTAACTAAATAGCAAAAAAAATGAACTTAAACAGATTCGCAAAAATCGCGTCGTTGGTTTTGTTTGCTGCATTCGCAGTGTCAAACGCCGACGCTCAGATAGGTAAAAACCTATTAAACAAGGCAAAAGAAGCCGCCAACAATGCTGTTAACAGCAACAACGGCACTACCCAGACACAGCAAGGCTCTAACACAAGTCAACCTTCGGTATCTCAACCTTCAAACAACGCTCCTCAAATCCGTGCCGCCAAAGGCAACACCTATTATGTGAGCGTTTCCACAGGTAGCGCCCGCAACGACGGAAAATCTCCCTCTACAGCCTTGAAAGATCTTCAAAAGGCTATCGACCTTGCGCAAGACAACGACATTATTCTTGTAGCCGAGGGCAACTATCTCGGCAATATGGACCGCGGATATATCGAAATCGGACGTTTTGGCAATGCAACCCACGAAATGGGCAAATTCATAAGCATTTACGGAGGTTATTCCACCGATTTTGCCGAGCGCGACATTATCAAGCACGTTACCAAGCTGCAGCCCACTAGCCAAAAATTCATTGCTCCGCTGTTTAATATCAACGCCCGCCGTCCGTACGGATATTCGGGTCCTGAGGGCAGCGTAGTGGTAGACGGACTAGTGTTCGACCTTGGCGAGAACAACCGCTACTGCCAAAAGAACCTCAAAGAAAAAGACGTGTCGGGAACACCCAACGACGGAGTGCTTACCGGACGTTTTGTAGAACCCGACGCTCAGCCGCCAGTACCCACCGAGGGCTATCTCAGCGGCGACGAATACGGTCTGCATATGGATGTGGAGGGTCAGGTGCGCATCTCCAACTGTATTTTTGTCAACTGCCGCGACTACGGTATCGCCGCTCTTATGGGCAAGGGACATATCGAGGTGTGCAACAATATTTTCATCTCGTGCCGCTACGCATCGTGTCAGGTAAAAGGAAACGTCAGAGACGCCGACATCGACAAGGTTTCGTTCGATTTTCACCACAACACTGTGCTCTTTACCTGGACACGCACCAAGGTGTTTGACGATATGGGTCAGGGATTCCGCTTTATGAACGGCATCCGCACCATCGACTGCCACCACAATATTTTTGGTTGCAACAGCAACTGCGCCGTGGAACGTGTTTATTACGAAACCAACGCAAGTATGGAAAAACTCAAACAGAGCAACCTCTACGAAAACTACTTTTTTGCCAACAAGCGCGACCTCGAAATAGCATCGTCGGGAGTGGCTTCGATCTCAGTGCCCGCCGACCGCATCGAGGAGGTTGATCAGATTGGTCCTAAGTACGAGAACAACAGAGAGTTGCCCGAAAGCGAGAAGGCATTCACCAACGCCATCGACCAAAGCTATCTCGAAGGTTTCTTGAGCCTGAAAATAATGTCGAGCCAAAGTTACAATGCCAATTCGGCTGCCAACCAAGTAAACCGCGCATTCGGACTCAATCAGCAAGGCACCGAAATTGTACGTCCCTCGATGTACTGCAACAAGTATCCTTGGGAAAAGGCAAAAGACCTCTTTGGCAAGGTAAAAGGCTACGGCGCACAAATGCCCGACAACAAGATTGTTAAATAGCAGTATTATAATCAACTTTTCATTTGGCGGATTAAGACGTTTTTGTGTTTTAATCCGCTTTTTTGTTTTTATAATCCGTTTTTTTTCAATAACATTGCGCCCAAAATAATTTATAACAACAAAAAAAAATGAAAAAACTTCTTCTCACATTATCGGCGGCAGTGGTATTGCTGCAAACGGCATCGGCGCAGACCGAGATCAACAACGACGCTAACGAAAGCGGTTGGGGCTACAAAATTTCGGGATTCATTGACCCTCAGGCATATTTCGACACCCGCGAGATTGTAAGCGGCCGCGAGGAGCAGATGCTCTTTTTCCCCGCTCCAAAAAAATTGGATGCTAACGGCAACGACATCAACGAAAAAGCAAGTCTCAATATGCTTGCCATCACAGCACGTATCGGTATGAAAATCAACGCTCCCGATATGCTTGGCGCAAAAGTTTTCGGATATATCGAGGGCGATTTCACAGGTTCGTCGGAGAGCGGAATCAATATGCTCCGCCTGCGTCACGCCTACGTAAATATGCGTTGGGCAAAAGACGGACTTCTTGTAGGTCAGTATTGGCATCCTATGGTGGCTCACGAGGTAATGCCGGGCACTCGTCCGCTGAATATGGGCGTGCCTTTCCACCCTTATTCGCGCTATGTACAAGCCAAATACACCAAGTTTTTGGGCGAGTTGGAACTCAATGCCATCGCCTCGTTTCAATTAGACAACAAATCGGTAGGTCCTAACGGCGGAAGCACCGAATATCTCCGCAACAGTTGTCTGCCCGAACTCAACGCTCAGGTGGTTTACCGTGGCGAAAAACTCTATCTCGGCGCAATGTACAACTATATGCTTATTCAGCCACGCACATCGTTTACCGACGAGGCTACGGGACTCACCTACAAAACCGACACAAAAATTGGTTCGTCGGCATTCTCAGTTTTCGGCAAAGTTAAGACCGACGCGCTCGACTTCCGTTTCCAAGCCATCTACGGCGACAACCTCACCGAGCAATGCCTTCTCGGAGGATATTACGATGTTTTTAATCCGGGCAAAAACGACTACGAATACACCAATTTCGGCACCACAACAGCGTGGGTAGATTTTTCAAAAGCCAAAGGCGTGGTACGTCCCGGCATATTCCTCGGATGGGGTCAGAACAATAGTTTCGGCGACATAATCTCCAACGACGCCCACGTTTACGGACGCGGATTCAATATGGGCACGCTCTACCGCATTCAGCCCCGTTTGGGCATTATCCCCAACAAGACCCTCAATTTCTTTGTAGAATACGAGTACACCGCCGCCGAATATGGCAAGATTGAAGCCGTTGACGCCGACCATTACAAATACGTAAGCGACTACACCGTAGGCAATTCACGTTTTATTGCCGCCGTGGTATTCAATTTCTAACAACGTTTATTTGATTATCAACTACGGAAGACACTGAAAACACGGAACTTTAAAAATACAGATTATTAAAAACAACAAGTTATTTTTAATAAAACAGAAATCACGGAATTTAGTTTTCAATTGATTATGTTCTGTGTTTTCCGAATCGAATAAAATACTTGTATTTTATTCGATATTATTAATTTACATAATGATTCCGTGTATTCTGTGTGTTCCGTTGTTAAAAAATAATGTATAGTTAATTCGTTGAAAAAAAAATACTACATATTATTGTTATTGAGCATTTTAGCATCCTGCGGCGGCGGACAAGATAGCGAAAGTTTCAAAACCGATTATGGAACTCTTGCCCTCCGCCGTATTTGCGACACTGTAAATGTAATAGAGCATTTTAATGGCGACTCCATTATCTCCCAATGGGAATTGCGCTTTCCTGTCTATCGTTTCGACTATGGCGACCTCAGCGGCGACGGACAAAACGAAATAGTGGTTGGCGTTACCAAAAAGACCCGCTATTGGGACGAAGGCAACCGCCTCTTTATCTACAAGTTGTACAATGGCCGCCTGATACGTCCCCTTTGGTTAGGTTCGCGGCTTGGCGGCGACATCCTTGATTTCCGCATCGACCGCACCATCACCCCCGCCCAAATCATCACCACAGAGGATTTTAAAGACTCTATCGTTACGGCGGTGTATGGATTAGGGGGATTTGGATTGAGGTTCAAGGGGATAGAAAAGGTGGAGAAATAATTAGGATAGTTATCTATGTGAATAATTGTCACCCGAAGAACGCAAGACCATTAGTTTTTTTCATAGTCATATTGTCACCACCGTGAGCAGTGCCTACTTTAGTTATTCTTTTACAATGGATATTGAGTTTCTTTCTACCGATTCAAAAATGATAATATCTGGCTTGTTTGCGATTATATTTTGTTTGTCTTCTTCTGTAATTCTTCGCCAATCGTATTCAGCCTCAGAAAAGAGTGTGGATAAGTATTGAACCATCGCAGTGCAAAACGAGTCTCTGAAAATTATAGCACGAGGCAGGGTTGCATCTTTTCCTTTGGTAATAATGCCGTCTCTACCTTCGTTTTTGATGTATGAGAAATAATCAGTCAATTTACCGTTAACTGGTGACAGAGATATTCGCGTACTTTTCGCATTTTTGATATTTAGCATAGGCAGAATGTCGCCGGCAGATTCGCTGAATGATACCTTTGTTTTGTATTCGATTTGAGGGAAATGCTTGTCAGGGAAAAGAAGAGATATTTCCTCTCTGATTTTCTCAAAAGCGTAGAATGCTCCGAGGTCGTTCCAATGAGTATCAGTTTCGTAATAAATTGGGTAAGTTGATTCCTTTTTCTTAGATAAAAGGTAGTTTAATGGATAAATGCATTTAACATGTGCCTGATCGAAAGCCTCCAAAAGTTGTTCGGTCCGAGTTTTGCCGTCAGGCCTTGTTAGGATATGGTATTCGGGATATACGTTGTGCTTGTTAGGGCAAATAACAAACAAGCATTTTATGTCGTTGCTGTTGCACCAAGAAGTGATATCATTTACTTCGTCTTTAAATTGTTTCAACTCATCTTCATTAAGAAGATTGGTTTTGTCAAAATCACCTTGGTTGTTGCCATCTGCTGTGTTGATGTAGAAAAACCATCCGTTTTTGCCTTGAAAAGCCTTTGCATTTTTAATAGTTTTATCCATTAAGTTGCGATCAATATAGTTGGCAAGGTCGATAAGTTGGTCTCGTCCTCCGAATCGGTCGTTAAAGTATGCGTCCCATCCTTTAAAGTCAGTAATATTACTTGGTTTGGATGCAATGGCTCTTTTTTCTGTTGAAAAAACATCGCCCTGTCGGTTAAAAAAAATAGTTGCGCAAACTAATGCTATACCTATTAGCGTGCAGAATGATATTGAGATAATCTTTTTCATTTTTAGAATCTGAAATAAATGAACGGATTGTAAGTGTCGTTGGCTAAAAATGCGGCGCATAGAATAAATAATACTATTAAGACGACGCATTTTGCAAGGTAGAGTGTGTTAGTGAATACTTTTGATGTAGGTAGTTTAATTTTATTCCACCAAGGGAAACAAAAACTTATTGCAAGTATTAGCACTATGAAGAATTTTGTGTCACATTCAAACCAATATAAATTAGTATCAACAATTTCTTGTGTCTTGGATGAAAACCAAGTGTAGTTGACACCAAACATTTTAGAAATAGTTCTCCATACATATTTGTCGATGCCGTTGCGGAAAATAACCCAAAATATAGTTATTAATGTGAGTGTAATAATCCTATATATCAGACCAAAAAAGCCTTTGGCTTTTTCGTGGAGTTTGCAAAAACGTTCCGCTACCATAGTTAGTCCGTGTAACAATCCCCAACCGACAAAGTGCCACGCTGCTCCGTGCCATAATCCTGTGAGGAAGAAAACACTGATTCGGTTGAGCATCGTTCTTGCTTTTCCTTTTCGATTGCCTCCGAGGGGAATATACACATAGTCGCGGAAAAAATTGGTGAGCGAAATATGCCATCTGCGCCAAAAATCGGTTACAGAGGTGGCTGCATATGGGTAGTTGAAGTTTTCTAAAAGATCGAAGCCGAATATCTTGGCAAGACCTATTGCCATATCTGAATAGCCCGAAAAATCGTAGTATATTTGTAGCGCGTATGATATAGCAGCAATCCAAGCCGTCATGGTACCGTATGCGAAAAAATCGGTACTATATATATTGTCGCACACTATGGCGAGATTATTGGCTATGAGTATTTTTTTTGAGAGTCCTACAATGAACCGTTGAAGACCTTCTGATACCTTATCGAACGATTCTTTGCGGTTGACGATTTGCATATTAATGTCGTGGTATCGAACTATGGGACCAGCTATTAGTTGTGGGAAAAAAGTTATGTACAGTCCTACGTTGATAATATTCTTTTGTGCTGGTGTCTTTTGCCTATACACATCTACTATGTATGTGATTGTTTGGAATGTATAAAAAGATATGCCTATTGGCATTACCAAGTTTAGCGTTTCAAGAGGTTTTAGGTGAAGTGACTCAATTAATCCGTTAATTATCTGACAAGTAAAACCTAAATATTTGAAAACAAACAGCATACTTATATTAACTATTATTGCAGCAGTTAATACTAGTTTCTTGTTTTGCTTTTTTTCTAAAAAATCTAAAAGAATTCCGACAATATAATTAAATAGTATTGAGCCTATCATCAAGAATACAAACTTAGGTTCTCCCCAAGCATAAAAAAGCAGGCTTGATATAAGCAGAATGCAATTTTTGTACGTTCTGTTGGGTATTATGAAATAAAGCAGTAATACCGCCGGCAAGAAAAAAAATAGAAATGATATCGAACTGAAAAGCATTTCTTTTTATCAAAATTTTAACCCGCAGTACTCACCAAACACGGAATTATACATAAAAGACGTGGCGAGTTTTATATTAGTAAGTCCAACAAACATCCGCCTTCGCATTGCCGCTACAAGATGTGATAGCAACATAAAAAATTGGCTAAGTTTGTGTTTTTATAGAAACCTACGCAATAAACGTCGTTATTAGTTTTATGGCAACAAGCAAATAAACGTTTGCTGCTAAAATTTCTGCAAAGATAGTCCTTTTTTTATTAACACGAAATAATTTCAAAAAACACATAATGAAATTATAACATTCGAAAATAGGTTTAAGGGGATAGAGAAGGTGGAGAAAAAAAATCATTTCAAGAATTTACTCAATCTTCTTTTATTGCTATAAATATTTTTCCGTATCTTTACTGCAATATTTTAACATAATACATTTTTCATTATGAAAAAACAACTCATACCCATTGCCTTGACCGCTGTTACGCTATTTTCTTGCGGCGGAACAAATATTTGTTTACTTGCAAGGGTGACGAAGCAACACAAGATGAGATGTTTAGCAATAACACCGGATATGTTCAGTTTGAAATGTATGACGATGGCAAGTTTTGGGTTGAGGACTATATTCCCGGCGAAGAAGCAACCTATCAATGGAACGGCGAAAACTTTGTCACTGTTCCCACAGAAAAACCTAACGAGGAGGAATCCACCGATGAATCCACTGCCGACGAACAAACCGACCGTTATGGCTTAGATGTATCCGAAATGATTATGGGCATAGCAATGTCCGAGTACGAAAACAATCCGTTTGAACCCAAATATATTGAAAAGCAAGAAAAGAAATATGATTTTGACCATCAGTATGTTGTCATTGATGGTTACATTCTAAGTTTTGACGACGATGGCTTTTTATTAAAATTTAAAGGTCAGGATGTTTTTATGAAATGGAACGGCGAAAAATTTGTGGAATAATATAAGTATCCTACCGAGTTGTACAAATTTTAATATAAGTATCCTACCGAGTTATCCATTTTATAACAAAAGTATCCTACCGAGTTGTACAAATTTTTACGTAAGTATCCTACCGAATAAAAATATTTAATATCTTTGCGGATGATTATTGCTTAAAAAAACACGTTATGTTTAAAAGGAATGTGCTTTCTGAGTTAGAAAAATGGAAAAACAGCGACACTCGCAAGCCGTTGCTTATGCGCGGTGCCCGACAAGTGGGTAAAACCACAGTTGTGGAACAATTTGGCAAAAGTTTCAACAATTACCTTTACTTCAACCTTGAACGAGAGGAGCATCGAAGACTGTTTGAAACACAGATTCCGACAGATATGCTTGTTGAACAGTTGTTCTGGAATTGTCGTACCGAGCGCAAACCCGGCACTACGCTCATTTTTATAGATGAAATACAAAACTCGCCCAAAACCATTGCATTGTTGCGATATTTTTACGAAGACCGTCCCGATTTGTATGTCATTGCTGCAGGTTCGCTATTAGAAAGTATTGTAGATGTGCAATTTTCGTTTCCAGTAGGTAGGGTGCAGTATATGCCAATGCGTCCTTGTTCATTTTGCGAATTTGTTGAGGCTCTCGGCGAAGGTCGTTTGCTTGCCGTTGCCGCCGACCCACGTCTGGTATCGGTTGTTCACAACCAATTGTTAGCACTTTTCAATCGATATGTAATAATTGGCGGAATGCCTCAGGCGGTGCAACAATATGCCGCAAACCGCGATGTAATGGCAATCGACGATATTTACGAAACCCTGTTGCAAGCCTATCGCGATGATGTTGAAAAATATGTACGTGGCAACAAACTCATTGGCACTGTAAGATTTGTTGTAGAAAACGGTTGGCGTTTTGCCGGTAGTACTATTGCAATGAACGGTTTTGCCGGTTCTACTTATCGCTCTCGCGAAATCAACGAAGCGTTCAATCTGTTAGAAAAGGCAATGCTTTTGGAACTTGTCTATCCTGCCACCAACACCGAAGTTCCCATTTTGCCCGAAAACAAACGTAGACCTAAACTTATTTGGCTCGACACTGGTCTTGTTAATTACGCCGCCGGCATCCGCTCCGAAATAATTGGTTGTAACGACATACTTGATGTGTGGCGCGGACGAATAGCCGAACATATTGTGGCACAAGAACTTTTAACCCTCAATCACCGCATTAGCCAACGTCGTGCCTTTTGGACTAAGGGTACAGGTGGCGAATCTGCCGAAGTGGATTTTGTTTGGGTAGTGGACTCGCAAATAATTCCGATTGAAGTTAAATCGGGCCATAATTCTCATCTCAGATCGTTACATGCATTTGTGGATTCATCTTCTACTCATGTGGCAGTACGGATATGGTCGGGCGAGTTTTCGGTAGATGATTTAACCACCACCATCAAAAAAAAGCCATTTAAACTTATCAATCTTCCGTTCTATTTAATTTGGAACATGGAAAATATAGTAAAACAATATTTGTAATTGCTTAGGAACATAAAATAAATCATCAATGGCAGTATCACAACACATTATCGACCTTACTAACCTTGCGCTCACCGATAGGGTGTTAACCTATAAGGAACGGGAAACTATTGTGGATACTGCCATTAAAGAGGGATTGACATCTGAAGAAATCAATCAATATTTGGATAATGCACTCACCGAACGGCTCAAATCATTTACCAAGGAGGAACTAAAATGTTGTCCGGCGTGTGGAGCGCAGATTCCGTTGATTTCAGACATGTGTCCTTATTGTGGCAATTATCTTCAAAATATTAACTCACAATTAGTTTCACCAACAACTATTGTAGGAGACGATGCTGACATTATCCGCTCGTGCTATTGATTTTTGTTTGCTTACCTTTGGGGGTCTATCTTGTTTCTCGAGACATTGGTTATATTATTATGTCGTGTGTATCTGTTTTGTTTTGTATTACATTAATGCTAAAAACAAAGAGAAAAAAAATCACATCAACTCTTATCTCTCAAATATCGCAACTAAAACTTCAAGTTTTACCATACACAGAATATCCCGATGTTAAAGAATATCTCAAAGAATTTGATATTGAGTTAAATCAAATCATCAAAAACAAACAAAAATACATCAGAATTCACCGATTTTGTTTTATTTCATTAATACTTGTTTTAGTTTTATCTTTTATTGTAGTTTGTTATTCGCGGTAACATTTTTTCCTTACCTTTACAGCGAAAAAAATTAATTAATCAAAACCATTACTCAAATGAAAATTAAACATTTACCTTTTGCCTTAGCCGCTATAACCCTTTTTTCATGCGGTGGTGGCACAACCCAAAACACCGGGGCGGCAAACGATACCGCAACGGTAGAGACGCCACAATGTGACGTCTCTACAACAACGCCGCAAAACGACATTTTAACCGAATATGCCGTGTCGATTCTCAAAGAGCATTTGAAACTGGAAGGCGTTGAGCCAGAGAAAATTACTAACGAATGT
>JAGCYI010000112.1 GCA_017960885.1 Bacteroidales bacterium | reverse complement strand
ATGCGCCGTAGGTGAGTGCGTGACGGATAAAATCTATTTTTGCGGGTTGCTGCATATTGTTTTTTAAGTTTCGGTGTGCAAAGGTATAAATTAAACCAAAAAAATCACTAACTTTACAACCGAAATAATCAACATAGAAAAATTATGGCAAAAGTTTTTAAACATCTGCCGCCTATGGTGTTAATGGCTTTGATAATTGCGGCGGCTTTTTGCACAGGTTGCAAATTTGATGATGCGGAAAATCAACAAAAGATTGATTCGCTTCGCAATGATAGTATTCAAAAGGCGCAACTACTTAAAATAGATACTTGTACGGCATATTTTCGCCGTCACACTTGGGCAGATAAAAAGCACAATATCACTTTCGACCGAATAGAAATTCTTTCGGATAGTGCCGCTATTGAATATGCCGCCACTCGACATGGTTTTGAAGGTAGGAAAAATATTGTTATCAACCTTGAGCCCACCACTGCCACTATGGCAATTACTGATAGTACTGAAATTTTGGTAGTTAATCCGGCTTTTAAATCAGGAAAATCTAAAACCCATTATATCAAAGGTACTGTAACCAATATTACTGATTTTGAGTACAATACTATTATTAAAATTGCCACTCAAAACAAGAATATCCTATACCTTCAACAACTTGACATCGAACTATGATACCGCTCCTACGCTGTAAATATCTTCGATAAGTGCGGCGTATTTTTCGGTAACGGCTTTGCGTTTAAGTTTCTGTGTCTGTGAAAGTTCGCCAGTTTCTGCGCTCCAAACGTCGGCTACAAGGCGGTAACGCTTAACTTCCTCGTGCTTGCCGTTGAGCTTGTTGATACGCTTAACTTCGCTGTCGATAAGTGCGCAAACTGTGGCGTTGGCTATTATCTCCTCGTTTGAGTTGCATTTTACGCCTGACTGTGCCAAGTATGCTGCAAGTTCCTCAAAGTTAGGCGAAATCACTGCGCTTGCGAATTTCTGGTTTTCGCCCACAATCATTATTTGCGAAATGTATTTCGACTCTTTGAATTTGCCTTCGAGCATCTGAGGAGCGATATATTTGCCGCCTGAGGTTTTGAAAACGTCTTTTTTGCGGTCGGTGATGTGCAGACAGTTGCCTGCCGAAATGTAGCCGATGTCGCCTGTGCGGAAATATCCGTCCTCGGTGAATACCTGAGCGGTGAGTTCGGGATTCTTGTAGTAGCCTTTCATCACGTTGGGACCCTTTACAAGTATCTCGCCGTCCTCGTCGGTCTTGACATCCTCGTTGCTTACGATAGGACCAACCGATGTGAACTTGTGTCCGCCTTTGCCGGGAACAGAGTGCGCAATAATGGGCGATGTTTCGGTAAGTCCGTATCCCTCTTGCACTTTGATGCCCGCAGCCCAAAGCAGACGGCTGAGCGAGATAGGCAATGCAGCACCGCCGCAGCCAAAGAATTTCATCTCGCCACCAAAATAGTATTTGCGCCAACGACGATAGACAAACGCATCGTAAACACGGTTCATTATGTTGTAAATTAAACCGTTAGCGTTGTAATGCTCAAAACGGTAGCCGGCTTCTACTGCGCGGTCGAACATTTTTTTGCGCCAACCTGTAAGTTTTGCGCCCTCTTTCATAATGTTCTCGATAATCTTTTCGGCAATACGCGGAACGGTGTTGCAGCCGTTGGCGTGAATGTCGCAGATGTCGCGGACAATAGTTCCGAGGTTTTGCGCATAGTAGATTCCTATGCCGTTGTATTGGTACATATAGCAGAAACAGCGTTCGTAAACGTGGCAGAGGGGCAGTATCGAGATGATTTTGTCTTTGCCCTGCTCCAAAGCGCCGATAACGTTGCTTGCTGCTGTAAAGTTGCTTACAAAATTCTTGTGGGTGAGCATCACGCCTTTTGAAAGTCCTGTTGTGCCTGATGTGTAGATGATTGACACTACATCGTCTTCGTTGACCGAAGCTTTGATGTTTTCGAGTTCTTTTTGATAGTAAACCTTGCTTTTTTCGCCGAGAGCTATCAGCGAGTCCATTTTCTCAACGCCTTCGATTTCGGCAAATGAGAACACCTTTTCTATTGTCTTGATCTTGGGAACCACCGACGACATACGACGGTATGCCGAGGCGTCAGCCACAAACACAAACCTGCATTCGCAGTGGTTGAAGATATATTCGTAATCGTCGGCACCGATTGTGGGATATACTGGCACGTGGATAGCGCCGGTTTGAGCAATAGCCATATCCACAAAGTTCCATTCTGGACGGTTGTTGGAAACCGTAACCACTGCGTCGCCTTTTTTGATGCCGAGGGCGAGAAGTCCGTAACTTAGCAAATCGGCTTTTTCGCGGTATTCGGTGTAATTGTAAGTGCGCCATGTGCCTGATTCCTTGCAAGCGAGCGCGTCGTTGCGGTGGTATTTTTGGCAGCAGTAGTCCAAAAGGTCGAATATTCTCTTAACGTCTGTCATGGTCGGTGTTTTTTTATTGTTTTACTATTGTAAAAAAATGCTCGTTCGATTTTTTTTAATACGCTGCAAAGGTATAAATATTTTTCGAATTCAAAAAATATTTATTTCAATAATTTTTATTTTATATTTCTTAAATGATTTAATATTAGTTAGTTGTAACGGTAAAAATATTTTAAAATTTTTAGACTCTTAATATTAAAAAAACAAAAGTCGAAATTTTTTAACGCTCGTTTTTGAACTTGAAAAAATCTTCGGTCGAAAAATTTGAATGCTAAATTCCGCCTTAAAGTGTTTTTTTATTCAAAAAAATCTCTATTTTTGCACTTCAAAGTGCATAAATATACACCATATGAGCAGCAAGCAGAACCGTATATCCATTATTAGTCAGATAATTGAGAGCGAAACCGTCCGCTCGCAAAACGACATAATCGAACGTCTTAGTCAGCGCGGCATAGTGATAACCCAGGCAAGTCTGAGCCGCTATCTCAAAGAGATTCAGGCATCGCGCATTCCCGACGGCGCCAACGGCTACATCTACAAGATTTCGCCCGAGGCTTCAAAAGCAACCGCCATCCTCAGCAACGAGGTAGTTTCGGTAGAGTTCGCAGGCAACAATATGGCAGTGCTAAAAACCATTTCGGGATACGCCAACGCTGTTTCGGCACAAATAGACGCCAAAATGATGCCCCCCATTGCCGGCACCATCTCCGGCGACGACACCATCCTTATCATCATCCGCGACGGCTTTTCAAAACGTCAGGTAAAGGATTATCTCGTTAGAGAATTTCAATATATCAAGAATAAGTTTTTGAATGAATAGGAGCGAGGTAAACCTCTCTCCTGTTTTGATCATACATATATAATGTGTATGATTTTTTTTTGCCTTATCCTTTAATTGTTAATAAATGTTAAATCCTACCTTTAAGTAGAAAATCCTTTAAAAATAATTTGGAAAATATACTTTTTAGTTATTATCTTTGCACTGTCAAAGGAAATGAAACCGACCTTTGGCAGAGGTTCTTTGAGGATATTTTTTCGAGTATGGCATTTGAGTATTAAGTATTGCCAAAAGGCGATGTTGCCTTAATTAAAATGTTTATACTATGCAAAGAAATATTGTTCAGGACTTCTTGTCCTACGTAGCCGCTAACCTTGACGGAATTTTTGTTTTGTACCGTTCTAACTCACCTGAGTTGGAAGAACGACAAAAAGACCCGAAGGCAGTTTGCGCAAGGCACGAACTCGGAGAAGTAAGGACGGTGGTAAAAAAAGTGGTTGGGTCTTTGACCGTAAACGACTTTGTTACTATCCAACCCGACTTGAAGAACAACCTCGGAGACCTTTACGTTTTTCGCAAAAGGTTCAAAGGGGTGATGCTTTACGTAAAACTCCAAATTAGCACACGAACAGGAAAGGTTACCTGCCATTCGTTTCACGAGTGGACCAACAGGTAGCCGAGGTTTCAGGAGCGGTTTTAATAACCGCTCCATTTTTTTTGACTTTTTAAACTATAAGAAAATGGAAAGCCCGTTTACCGGCGGAAAAGCCGAGTTGGTAATCTCAAAAGAAGTTTTTGAGTACCGCAAAGAAAAATTCACTTACAACCACATTCAATACAAATGTGTAGATACAGGCGAGTTTTTTGCCCCATTGGAAATCGAAAACTCCAACCTTTTGCAGGTGTACAACCAATACCGCGCGTTGCACGGCATTCCGTTTCCCGACGAAATTACCGCAATTAGAAAGCGTTACGGACTTTCTCGCCCCCAAATGTCCAAAATACTCGGGTTTGGCGAACACCAACTAAAACGCTACGAAGACGACGGCGAAGTGCCGAGCGAAAGCAACGGAAAAACCCTTTCGGCTATCAAAAACCCGAAAGTTTTTGAGGTCTACTTGCTCAACGCCAAAAACCAACTTACTACCAAAGAGTTTGATAATATCCTCTCTAACCTCAAACATGTAACCAATTACGATACTACTATATATAAAGGTGTTGACCGCAGCAAGCAAAACGGCTTGGGCGAACTTAATACCCAAAAGGCTGTGCAAGCGGCTGAGTATGTTATCTACCGTGGACAATCGGTATCTGCCCAAAAACTCAATGCCACGCTTTTGTATGCCGATATGCTTGCCTACGCCGTTAACGCCAAGTCGATTACGGGGTTGCTCTATCAAAAAAATGTCCGCAACAATATCGACCCTCACAACTTTTTTGACTTTTACAGAGCCATTTCCGAAGTTGATTTTGCCTTAGACAGCAACGGCAGAATTACCCTCTCGCTCAATTCTATCCAAATATTTTTTGAGGAACTCACCAAAAAGGAGACTGAAATTTTGGATTATGTGCTATCCATCTTTAACGATATGGACGAAACCGCAATTTCTGAAAAAATCAAAAACGATTTTGCCAATGTCAAGCCTGATAATTTTGACTTTGATATTGCTTTTTCGCTTGACTTAATAAAAAACTTTTGTAAATTTGAAAACAACATTAAAATTTAACTATTATGGCAGATTATATTTTCGACTACATCGACCCAGACAAAACCAAACGCTACATTTACGGAACATACATCGAAATGGCGTTTCATAATTTTTTCATCACGCTTCAACACATTTATAAATGTGTCAAAGGCGTATATCCCACAGTTACCGATGATGATTTCGGCAAAGATGACAACACCGTTTTTATTTTCGACAATTTAACGAGAGCCGAAGAACAAGAACGTGTTAAAATGCTATTAAATAAGCATTTCCCTTTTTTAAGAGTTATCGAAGACGATTTTAACGAATCCGACAAAATAGGCATAATCAAAAAGTTTTGGGAGTTTTTAAAAGTGCTTCGCAATGCGGCTGAGCACGATGTCAAGATTGCCAATGACCTATATACCAACAACAAAGCCGATATTTTGCGATGGTTGCGAACTGATTTTGGCTGCGGCAACGATGTAAAAAAACGCGGCATCGCCATTGCTGCAAAAAAAGAGATGAAAGACCGTTTCATTTTGCCACAAGAATCTTTACCTAAATCAGTAGTTTTTTTTATGAACAACTGCAATCCTAAGAGCGGCATTTTTGCGTTTCGCAGTCTTGTTATATTTGTTTCGCTATTTTTGGAAGGCAAGTATACCTATCAATTTATAACTAATAGCGAGTTAAAGGCTAATTTCTTTTATAAAGAGAAAAATAAGGCGGGTGAAGTTAAGCAAATTGATTTCAAAAAAGACGATTTTGTAAACCTCTACCGCACATTATCGATTTACAATATCAATCTGCCCGCTGTAAAATACGATGCTCAGTTCGACAAAACCAATATTCTTGGATTAGACATTATCAACGAACTTCAAAAATGTCCGCACGAACTATATGAGCATATTAGCAAAGAAGACCAAAATAAATTTAGAGTTCAAAACAGCGACAATGCCGACTATCCCGATGAGATATTTTTAAAACGTTTTCAAGACCGTTTTGCAACGCTTGTTTTGCGGTATATCGACACGCAAAAATTGTTTAAAGATATACGTTTTCAGGTGTCGCTCGGTAAATATCGCTTTAAATTTTACGACAAACAGTGCATCGATTCCGACAGTGCCGACCGTGTGCGCATTTTGCAAAAAGAGTTGAAATCGTTTGGACGGTTAGACGATATGGAACAAAAACGCCGCACCGAATGGGCTGATATTTTACGCATCTCCGATATAGAAAACCCATCCGAAGCCGATACTGCCGACACTCAACCCTATATCACCGACCAAAACGCAAGATACAACATCGACAAACATACTCCCAAAATTCCGCTTTGGTGGGATGGCGATTGCGCCCTGCCCGTTACCAAAGACCAAGTTAACCTTGGGCAAAAATGTCAATCAATTGTGCCCAAAGCCTTTTTGTCGGTTTATGATTTGCCTGCAATGATGTTTTTGCATTTGTTGGGCGGCAACCCCGAAGCATTGATCAAAGAGTATTACAACAATTACATAAAGTTTTTCACCGACATCCGCGACGGAAAACTCACCCCCGACACCTTTTCGGAAAAAGATTTTGCCCAAACCTACAAAATCAAACTTTGCGATGTGCCGAAACAGTTGCAAAATTTTTTACTGCGCAAAAAGCCTTCTGTTCCTGAACGTTATCAAAATATGCCTTTGCGTTTGGTAAAAAAAGCATCACTTAACGATTTCCAAAACGCCACATTGAAGGTTATTGACGAAAAAATTGAGAAAGTTATCTCAGAACCGCAGAAATTAAAATCGGGAAGAATGGCTGTTTACCTTGCCAAAAGCATTGTCAATTTGATTAAAAACAACGAATTGAAACCAACCGGCAAAAATTACAATGTAATGCAAGCCAATCTTGCTGTTTATGAAAGTTTCGACAAAGTAAAACAAATGTTCATACGCTCTAAAATGGCTGATAGCCATCCTTTTTTGAAAAATGTGTTGCAACGTTCTCCGCAAAGAGCCATAGATTTTTACAAGTTTTATTTAAGTGAAGAAAAAGCGTTTTTCTCTAATATAAATAATTGTACTTATCTGAAATTTTACAAAAATCGAATTTCTAAATACGATGATAAAGGTGCGGCATATTACAAAAATCTCGCTGAGCATTATCTCAAAAACGGTTTTGTAGAACTTACTAATCATATTTTTGCAGATGAAATACGCGCCAAACTGTCGGGTAAAATGGCTGATATTGATGCAAACGACCAAAAATATAATATTTCATTCCTTATAAGTAGATATTATAAAGAATCGCAACCATTTTACTTATTTAATTGTGTATTCAATAATGAAATAGACGACCCAAAAACAAAGAAACACATCGAAAAAGCCATAACCCGTTATCGCATACAAGACAAAATCCTTTTTGCAATGGCAAAAACGCTTTTAAAAACTCAGGACGATGTTTCAAAGGCTCAAATCAGCGACATTGCAGAAATGTCACTCTCTAACATTATGCCCGGCGATAATATCTTCGACAAGCCGATGCAGAATTTCAGCGTAAAAGTAACCCTCGATGGTAAGCAACTTACCATCAACGCCGACAATATCAAAGTTAAAAACTATTCTACGATATTCAAAATCATATTCGACCGCCGTTTAGACACGTTGGCAAAACTAATTACCACTCCGCAAGTATTGCTAACCGATATTACGGCTGAATTAGAACTATACGACCGCGAAGCGTTGAAAATTAACAAGTTGATTTATGATTTTGTAAGTCTATTTAACGCAAAACGTTTTGCAAAAAATAGTGCTTCGCCAAATCCTTTAACCATAACGGAGTATGATTTTGGTAAAATAAACGATAAGGCACAGAAAAAACTTAAACTTATCCCCAATCAATTAGAGACCTTTGATTATATACGAGCATTTCGCAACGGTTTTGCGCATTGGGCGTATCTACACGAAAATATGCTTTCAACAGCCTCTAATACAGTTAATAATCGTTATTTGAATACTCTTTGTGATAATATGCGAAATCAGAAAGTATTAGGTAAAAAAGTATTTGAGTTGTATAAAGAATTAGAGGCAGCGTTAGGTAATAAAAATGAACTTATTGATGATATAATTAATTAAAATACAATTCGTTGCCGAAAGTAGGTTGTGGAAACCTGCGTTTTGGTAGGGAATTACAACTGTCATATTGTACTCAGGGTGTTCGCCAGTGTTGTGGAAACCTGCGTTTTGGTAGGGAATTACAACGTTCAGTACTTTTTCTTTTTTCATGGTATTGTTGTGGAAACCTGCGTTTTGGTAGGGAATTACAACGCTACGGTAATCAATCAACCAACCTAATAGTTGTGGAAACCTGCGTTTTGGTAGGGAATTACAACCGATGAAAAACTACGCGCATTGTGTCAAGGGTTGTGGAAACCTGCGTTTTGGTAGGGAATTACAACTATTAATTAAAGAATATACATTTAATTACAGTTGTGGAAACCTGCGTTTTGGTAGGGAATTACAACAGATATCTTTGCTT
>JAGCYI010000111.1 GCA_017960885.1 Bacteroidales bacterium | reverse complement strand
CCGCAAACTTAGAAGTACATCTCGCAGCAATATCTTAAAGACTTATTTGTAAAAAGGTTAGAATTCATAATTAATTTTTTTTTGTTTTTTCGTGGTCGGAATTTCCCCTCCGGCCACGTTTTTTTTGCACTATAATTCTTCGGCAACAAAGCCTGAAGTTTTAACTGTGGCAAAACTGCCATTGCGAGCAGCATATATAAAATACCCCTCGGTATCGGGCAACGAATCCAACAAACGGAAACCTTTTTCTAATCCAAGCACCATCACCGTGGTAGCAAGTCCGTCGGCATTTACCGCATCGGGAGCTATCACTGCCACACTCAAAAGGCTGTCACGCTTGGGATATCCTGTAACGGGGTCGAGTTCGTGAGTATATTTCACACCGTTTTCTACAAAAAAATTACGGTAATTACCTGACGTACAAAGCGATTTGCCCGAAAGCGAAACCACTGCCTGAATAACTCGGTTTTCTTCGGTAGAGCCATCGATAGGACTATCAATGCCAACACGCCACTGCTGCCCCGAAGCGTTTACTCCCTTAGCAAAAACCTCCCCTCCTATCTCCACAAGATAATCGGTATAGCCATTAGAATCGAACCAACGTGCCACCTCATCAACGCTATATCCTTGTGCGTTTGCGTTAAAAATCAATGTGATACGCGGGTCGGATTTAACTACTCTGCCATCTTGAATTGTTACCTTGTCGAGCCCCACAAATTCAAGAACGCTGTCGATTTCGTTTTGCGACGGGCGGCGCATGTCCTTGTGCTTGCCAAATCCCCAAAGCGAAACAAGCGGCGAAACTGTCGGGTCGAAAGCTTTTCCACTAATATTATAAAGGTGTAGCGAATTGTCGAAAATCTCTTTGAAAAAACGGTCTACAATGATAGAAGTATCGTTGTTGTTGATTTTGGTAAGTTGCGACTCCTTGTTGTAAGCCGACATAGAATTGTCGAATGCGGTAAGAATAGAATCAATCTGCGGTTTGAGGTCTTCACCGTTGAAACTTTTGTAGGTGATATGCCAAGTAGTGCCTTGTGCAAAACCCTCAACCATAATATAACTGCCTGAATTTACACGTCCTGTGCAACTTACGGCGCACAAAGCGGTTGCAAAAAATAAGAGTTTAATTGTTCGGAACATTATTGTTGATTTTTGAATAATCTTCGCTCGAAATAAATTTTGTGGGCGAAACCACGATAATATATCCATCTTCTTGCTCAATTACACCTTTTATATATGATGGTGCGGCAAAATCTGTCGGCAGGGCATCCACCTCCTTAATGTCGTTGCGGGTAAAGTCGCACACCGAAAGCACCTTGTCGATAAGAGCGCCAAAAGTTCTTGTGCCTGAATCGGTTTCTACCTCAAACACAACAGTATAAGCGTTGGTATCGTGACCGTCGGATGGCAGAGAAAGCCGTTTGAGAGTATCAATTACAGGAATTACCTTTCCTCTAAAATGAGTAATGCCCGCAATATACGACGAGGCATCAGACATAGGTAAAAGCGATTCGGTAAGGATAACTTCGAGCACACAACTCACGGGCGCGGCGTAACGATGTCCGCCAACACGGTAAACCATATAGGCATCTTTGTTTTGGACAGATGGTGTTGACTGTGGCATAGGATTAGGATTTAATAGATATAAAAAAAGGAGCAAGCTCCTTAAAACGCACCGCTACAACCGCTTACCCTTGCTACCTTCCGATCCTGGGGGAGTTCGCAGGAGCTGGTCGAATAAGACTTACTCCGAGTGCAAAAGTATAAATGTTTTTGCATTCTAAAAACTTTTTTGGAGTTTTTTTGAATAAAAAAAACGGCGGCAATATAAACTTATGACAATAAGTATATTACCGCCAAAAAAATTATTTGGTAAGTTGTGCTATGGCTTGCGCTACTTTTTCAAATTCAAATTGCTTGAACACGCTGTTGAACTGCGCCTGAATCTTATCGTTGCAAAGATTGCCAATACTACCTATATGTGTATGGTTCAATGGTTTATCCCAATGAAATTTACCTTCAAACACCAGATGACCCACCTCTTTGTAAGCATCGCGGAATGGCACGCCTTGCACCACCATTTCGTTTAATGCCTCAACGGTGAAAATGGGCTGATACATTTCGTTTTTGAGAATATCTTCGCGGGGTTGAATTTTGGGCAGAATAAATTCCATAAAATCCAAACACATCTGCATACGCTCAAACACAGGCAGATAACTCTCTTTTAAGAGTTGAAGGTCGCGGAAATATCCGCAGGTAAGATTTCCTGTGATGCGGTTGAGTTCAAAAGGTAACACGCTGATTTTGTTGCAGTAGCCGCGCATAAGTTCAAACACGTCGGGGTTGGCTTTATGGGGCATAATCGACGAGCCGGTGGTGTACTCCTTGGGCAGAGAGATGAATTTAAAGTTCTGACTCATAAACAAGCAACAGTCGGCGGCAAATTTTGCCAAAGTCTGCGACACCTGAGCCAAAGCCGTTGCCACCACGGTCTCCACCTTGCCACGTGTCATCTGTGCATACACAGAATTGTAATCAGGCGAATCAAAACCGAGAAGGTCGGATGTGCGCTGACGATCAATCGGGAACGACGAGCCATAGCCTGCCGCACTACCGAGAGGATTGCGGTTGTTGATTTTCCAAGCCGAAAGAAGTGTCCAAATATCGTCGGCGAGACTTTCGGCATAACATCCGAACCAAAGTCCAAAACTACTCGGCATAGCAATTTGCAAATGCGTGTATCCGGGAAGGAGCACATTTTTGTATTTTTCGCTTAATAATATAAAGGTGTCGAAAACGCCTTTTACGGTTTCGATAATCTTTTGCAGTTTGGCGCGGGTAAAAAGTCTTACCGCAGTTACCACTTGGTCGTTGCGGCTGCGGGCGGTGTGAATACGTTTGCCCGGGTCGCCGAGTTTTTCGGTAAGGATAAACTCGATTTGCGAGTGCACATCTTCCACATCGTCGGCAATGGTGAATTTGCCATCGCAGGCGGTCTTGTAAATATTTTTAAGTTCGGCTTGCAGTTTTGCATTGTCGTCTTTGCTCAACAGACCGCACTCAGAGAGCATCTGTGCGTGAGCCATACAGCCGAGAGTATCATATTCGGCGAGATAAAGATCCATCTCGCGGTCTTTGCCGACAGTAAAAGTGTTTACAAATTCGGCGGTATCAAAACCTTTGTCCCAAAGTTTCATTGTATCTGATATTAATTAACAATCTTGCGCAAATAATCAGGATCGCGGCGGCAATCCCAAAACACAGAAACAAAGACATCATTGCCATTGATTCTGTAAATGATTTTGTTTATTTTGGTAACAACAAAACTGCGATAAGT
>JAGCYI010000110.1 GCA_017960885.1 Bacteroidales bacterium | reverse complement strand
TCAACTCGTTCCCCAAAGGCGACGTGATTATAACGCTGAAATAGTGCAGTTTTTCAGTCGTTTTGTTGGGCGTAATATCTTGGTAAGTCCGCTCGATTGGGGGCTCGGACACGCGGCTCGTATGGTGCCTGTGGTGCGGTTTCTCACCAAAAAAAACTGCGTAACAGTGGTATGCGGACCAAATGCAAAAGAATTTCTGAATGCAGAATTGCCTAATATTGAGATAATTACCATCAATGACCGACCAATTCGCTATCCGGCACATAGGATAACAATTTTTACAATGCTCTCGTGGCTGCCCGTGCTTGCGGTAAATGCCATTCGAGAGCATTTTTTTGTAAAGCGTATTATCAAAAAAAAAGGTATCGACACCATAATCTCCGACAATCGTTACGGATTGATTTTTAGGCGTTTAGAGTGCTATTTTGTAACTCATCAGGTTTACCCTAAACTTCCCGCTGGTTTTGGTGCGTTAGAAAAGGTTATTGGAGCATTGCATCGCCTTTATTTACAGCGATTTACTAAATGTTTGATACCTGATTTTGAAAATGGATTTTCGCTTTCGGGCAGTTTAGCCGCCGACAGGGTAGGGAATAACCCAAAATTTGTAAAGGTGGGTATTCTTTCACGATTTTGTAATTATCCGCAAAATAACCACAAAGTTTATGATTTACTGATACTTATTTCGGGTCAAGAAAATCAACGCACAGTTTTTGAGCGTTCTCTATTAGACAAGATAAAGGATTCTCAACAAAAGATTCTTTTTGTGCGAGGTGTACCCGCAAACACCCCTCCTCTCAAAGATTTTAATAACGTTGTTTTTAAAAATATGCTCACTTCCGATGCCTTAGCCGCTGCCATAACATCTTCAAAATTAGTAATTTGCCGTTCGGGATACAGCACCATTCTCGACCTTGTGGCACTCAAAGCCCACGCCATTTTTTATCCCACCCCCGGACAAACCGAGCAGGAGTATCTTGCCGAGCGGCTTAGTGGAAGGATGTCTGGCAATGACTTACGCCGGTTTTAGTTCTATTCTCAGTCCTAATGCAGATATTATTCTGTAAAGTGTTGCAACAGAGGGTATTATTAGTCCCCGTTCAACTTTTGATACATAACTTTTGTCAGCACCTATTCTGTTGGCCAATTCTGATTGAGATAGTTGTGCATTTTTGCGAGCGTCAAGTAAAATTTGGGCGTTATACTCTTCCCAAGCCTGATTTACAGCATCTTCCCTCTCTTTTGAACCGATTTTACCAAATTCTTTTTCTAATTCGGCACTTACATCATATATGTTATTGTTTTGATTCATAATATTCGTTTTTTAGTTTTACAGCCTTGTCTATTTCTGATTTTGGAGTTTTTTGAGTTTTCTTTTTAAAGCAATTAAACAAAACTACAATCGTATCTCCATCATAAATAAAAAATAATCTAAATTCGTTGTTGAAATTAGTTACTCTAAATTCGTAAACTCCGTCTCTTATGTACTTAATATAGTGATATGGAATCTTATCTTCCGTTTCAAATAGCAACAACGCTCTTAGTATTTTTTTACGTTCTTGCTCGGCAAGTTTGCTCATAAAATCGGAGTAGTAATTTTTATATGCAATAATCTTCCGTTTCATATTGCAAAGATAATAAAGGTTGTAATATTATACAACTCTTTGCAGAAAAAAAATCGAGTGATATTCGTTTTTTTTTACCTTTGCACCACGAAAAATTTATCAAACCAATGGGAAAAAATCTCTTTATAGCCGAGAAACCAAGTGTGGCTCAGGAATTTGCTAAGGCGTTGAAAGATACCTTCAACCGTTACAACGGATATTGGGAGGGCGGTGCCAATGTGGTTACTTGGTGCGTGGGTCACCTTGTTACTATGAGTTACCCCGAAATCTACGACCCTAATCTAAAACGTTGGCAGATAGATACTTTGCCTTTTATTCCAAAACAATTTCTTTATGAGATTATTCCATCGGTGCAAAAACAGTTTGACATTGTAAAACAGCAACTTACACGTGCCGATATAGATTGTATTTATGTTTGTACCGACTCGGGACGCGAGGGAGAATATATCTATCGTCTTGTAGATCAGATGGCTAACGTTCCCGCCGATAAAATTCGCCGCCGTGTTTGGATCGATTCGCAAACCGAGGAAGAAATTCTTCGTGGCATTAAAGAGGCAAAAACTTGGGATGCTTACGATGCTCTTTCCGATTCGGCGTATCTTCGTGCTCAGGAAGATTATCTTATGGGTATAAATTTTTCGCGTATCCTTACCATCAAGTATGGCAATACCCTCAAAAATCACCTCAAAACTGACAAAAACGTGGTGATTGCCGTGGGGCGCGTTATGACCTGCGTGCTGGGTATGGTGGTGCGCCGCGAACGTGAAATACGCAAGTTTGTAAAAACGCCATATTACAGAATTACAGGCACTTTTAGCAAAGATGGCGGTTCTATTGCTGCCGATTGGAAGGCTGTGGAGGGTTCGCATTACTTCAATTCGCCAAAACTGTTTAAGGAGAATGGTTTTAAGAAAAAAGAGGATGCCGAAGAGTGCGTGGCTCTTATGAAAAGTTTTGGTAATGAGGGCGTTATCGAAAATATCGAAAAAAAGAAGGAGAAAAAAAATCCGCCGTTGCTCTTCAACCTTGCCGAATTGCAAAACGAGTGTTCTAAGTTGTTTAAAATCAGTCCCGACGAAACCCTCGCCATAGTGCAGGAACTCTACGAGAAAAAACTTGTAACCTATCCCCGTACCGATGCCCGTGTGCTGTCGTCGGCGGTGGCAAAGGAGATTACCAAAAATCTTCACGGACTTGCCACTCAATCTGATTATCTTCGTTACTGCAAGGATATCAAGAAGTTCGGATTGTTTTCAAAGATTGAAAAAAGCCGTTACACCGACGACAAGCAAATTACCGACCACTACGCCATTATCCCCACAGGACAAGGTTTTCAGGCTCTGTCGGGATGCTCGCAGACGGCGCAGGGTGTTTATGACAGAATTGTAAGACGCTTTCTTGCAATATTTTACCCCCCTGCCGAATATAAAAAGATGGCTGTTACTATTGCTGTGGGCAGCGAACGGCTGTTTTCAAATTTCAAAGTGCTTGAAAACAAGGGCTATCTTGTGCTTTACGACCAGGATTCTCCCGAAGAAAAAGCCGCTGAAAATACCGACAAAAACGCTGATACCGAGCAAGTTGTGTCAGAAGCATCGTTTGAAATGGTGGCGGCATTAAAAAAAGGCACAAAACTTAATGTCGACGGCTATGAGTTTAAAGAGGGAGAAACATCTCCACCCAAACGCTATAATTCTGGTTCGCTGATACTTGCAATGGAAAACGCCGGACAGTTTATCGAAGACGAGGAACTCCGTGCACAGGTAAAAGGCAGTGGCATAGGCACTAGCGCCACACGTGCCGAAATTCTCAAAAAACTTGTCAATATCGGCTACCTTCTCCTCAACAAAAAAACGCAGATTATCACACCAGCCAAACTCGGTGAAATGATTTACGAAGTGGTGAAAGGTTCTATTAAGCAACTCCTAAATGCCGAACTTACAGCCTCTTGGGAAAAAGGACTCTCGATGGTGGCACAGGGTTCGATTGTTAAAGACGAATACCTCACCAAACTCGAAACCTTTATCACCAACACCACCAACAGCGTAAAAAGTTTAAGCAATTATATGCCTCTTACTGTGATGTTTGGATTGGTAGATCAATGTTATAAAAAGTGATATGGACCCGCTGACGCCCGAACAGAGGCATATCTGTATGCTTCATAACAAGAGCAAGGGCACAAAGCCCGAATTGCTCGTTAGACGTTATCTTTGGCAAAACGGCTACCGTTACCGCCTGAATGTCAAGAGTGTGCCGGGTAGTCCCGATATAGTTTTGAGGCGTTACCGCACCGCCATTTTTGTGAACGGCTGTTTTTGGCACGGACACGAAGGATGCTCCAAATACCGCATTCCCAAGAGCAACACCGACTTTTGGCAGCGCAAGATAGCCCGCAACCAAGCCCGCGACATCCGCAACCGCGACATCCTGACAGAAAACGGTTGGCAGGTGATAACCATTTGGGAATGTGAACTTTCGCCCTCCCGTTTCGACGACACAATGAAACGTGTAGAAATCCGTATCAACGCCAATTATATCCGTCTTTTCCAATCTCCCCAACCCTCAACCCCCGACATCTACGCCATCGCCGCCGAACCAGAAGAGAAGTTTGGAGGGAGATAACTTGATATTTATTTCAATTTGATACTTAATCCTTTTTGGGTGAGCCTGTATTTTTGTGTTGGACTATTAGGTGAGTTTGGTTGCGTTGCTTCGATAAACCCCTCTTGTAACGCAGGATTAATGTAGTTATCCATAAAATTTCTCCTGCCGTTTAAATGCAAACATTCCATTAATTCTTTTTTACTGTTTTCTCCATTAATACTTGACACTAATTCTTGTATTCTTTTCCTTACTTGCTCCTTTTTGTTATCTCCATTCTTTACTTGCTCCTTTTTTTCTCCATCATTTACAGGCTTATTTTTATTTAATCCCTCATATTTGGTTACTTGCTCCTTCGCTTGCTCCTTTTTTTCTCCATCATTTACAGGCTCATTTTTATTTAATCCCTCATTTATTCCCTCATTTTTGGTTACTTGTTCCTTTTTTTCTCCATCATTTACTTGCTCCTTTTTGTTTTCTCCATCATTTACAGGCTCATTTTTATTTAATCCCTCATTTAATCCCTCATTTTTGGTTACTTGCTCCTTTTTTTCTCCATCATTTACAGGCTCATTCCATTCTTCTTCATCTATTTCGTAGGCGAAAGGAATGGTTACCCGCAAGAAGAAGTCCAAAAACTCGAACACAGACTGTCCGTATCTGCCAGCAACTAATGGAACGCCATAGCCTGTTTGCTCCATCAAGTCGAGACGGATAAAAAGTTTTGCAAGTTCATCATTTACAGGTTTTGACACGCCACGGAAGAAATCTTCTTTTGAAAGATTTGCAGGGAGTCCGCCGGTAGAGATTATCTCAATCCTGTCGGTGAAAATATATATTGCAGGTGGTGTGCCATCTGCCCAATTGTTGTGAAGACAGGCGTTGAACCAAACCTCGCGGAAGGCGTCGCGGTCGAAAAGCGGCGTGTTGATGCGGACTCCGCGCCTAAAAGATGTTCTGGTGGAGTTGATAACGTCGGCACAATAGTCAAACGCCTGAGTCATAGCCACTACAAGGCATTTTTCTCCGTACTCGTTTCTAAAAGCGATGCCGTCGGCTTTGGATTTGCCCTTGAAACGCACCACCTTGATCGATACCTCGTTTCTATCAGCCAAAAGGTCTGACATCTTGTTGAATACACCGTCGCGGGTGAGCAAATGAAAGTTTTCGGCAAAGGTTTTTTCGTTGATGGTGTATCCTTTTTCGGTGAGCAAAAGTTTCAAATACTTGAACGTGGGATTCTTGATCCCTCCAGCCATTTCGGTGATTTTAACTTTTGAATCCAAATATTTGTTGTGAGTAATGGTTATCTGTTGTTCGGTCATAGAGCGGCTTGTGGAGCCAACGCGGACAAAACAGCCTTGCGCACTTCTGCCGTATTTCTTTATGTAGTAGAGACTTTCGCCTTTTGATATTTTAATTTCAATGATATGTTGCTGCCCAATATACTTAGTACCGAGTTCCACAAAACTACGCGGGTCGGGCAAAATCTGCATCTCCAAGATGTCGGCGATTTTTTTGAGCGACTCGTCAATATTAGAAACACCGCACACCGAACCGTCATCGTTTACACCTATATAAATAGTGCCCCCATCGGTGTTCAAGAAGGCTACAATCTCTTTTACAACGGTTTCGGTGAATCTCTGTTTCAACTCAGTCTTTTCTGTTTCGGCAAAAGTCATAGCGTATTGTTTGTTTTGGCAAATATAGGTTTTTTTCTCCATCATACAAAAAAAATCGCGAAGAGAAGTTTTTTGCACCTCCCTCCGCGAGTATAATGGATATCAACAATTGTTTAGTTGTAGCAAGCCTCGCCGTGTTCGTAAACGTCAAGACCTTCTTCCTCAATACGTTTTTCAACGCGGAGGCCGTGAGTTTTCTTGATTATGATAAACACGATGTAACCGATTGCGAAAGCAAAAGCGGCTACTGCAACTGCGCCAAGTGCTTGAACACCAATTGATACCTCGCTACCGTTGATTGCTGAGTCGCAGAATACGCCGGTGAGAACTGTTCCGATGATACCGCCAACGCCGTGTACCGAAACTGCACCAACGGGGTCGTCGATGTGGCATTTCTTATCAAGGAAAGATACTGAGAAACACATAATTACAGATGTTACCACGCCAATTACAGCCGAAGCCCATACCGGAACGCAGTCGCAACCTGCCGTGATACCTACCAATCCTGCAAGAATACCGTTGCAAACCATTGAGAGAGAGGGTTTTCCGTCGATAATCCAAGTGTAAACCAATGCTGCTATACCGCCTGTGGCAGCCGCCATATTGGTGGTTACAAACACGTGCGACATACTTGTGGCGTTGTCGAAACCTGTTGCAGCCACTGTTGAGCAGGGGTTGAATCCAAACCAACCTACCCAGAGGCAGAATACGCCTAATGCGCAGAGTGTGAGGTTGTGACCGGGAATAGCCTTAGATTTGCCGTCCTTGCCGTATTTGCCAACCCTCGGACCTAAAACTATTGCGCCAGCCAATGCCAACACGCCGCCGCAGAGGTGAACAACAGTAGAACCTGCGAAATCGTGGAATCCAAGTTCTGACAGCCATCCGCCGCCCCAACTCCAATGTCCTTCTATCGGGTAGATTATCAACGAGATAACAATCGAATAAACAAAGTACATCGAAAATTTTGTACGTTCTGCCATAGCGCCAGAAACTATTGTGGCGGCGGTGGCGCAGAACACCGTCTGAAAGATAAATGTTGCCTCGGCGGGTACGTTTGAATCCGAACCTATAAAGCCGAATCCTTCCCAGCCTATAAATGCGTTGCCTGCTCCGTACATAATCGAAAAGCCTGCTATCCAGTACAATACCGAACCGCACATAAAGTCGCAGAAGTTTTTCATAAGTATGTTGGCGGTGTTTTTGGCGCGGGTAAGACCAGCCTCCACAAGTGCGAATCCGGGCTGCATCCAAAATACCAACATTGCGCCCAACAATACCCAAAGGGTGTCCAATCCGTTTACATAGTCTTTTGCCTCCTCTACCACAGGGGCTATATCTAATAAAATACTTTCCATAATAATTCTTATTAATGATTACTAATTATGAATTGTCAATTGTCAATTGTGAATTGTCAATTATTTCTTGTCTCTCAGCACAGTGTCGCCGTGTTCGCCGGTGCGTATCGACCAGCAGTCGATAACGTCGCTAAGGAAGATACGGCCGTCGCCGATCTCGCCTGTGTTGGCTGTTTTGAGAATTACATTTATGGTGTTGTCTACGCAAACTTCGCGGCAGATAATGGTAAGTGCCACACGTTCAATCATATCGGTATTGTAAACCACGCCACGGTATATTCTCTCCTGACGCGACTGACCGATTCCGTGTACATCGTGATACTCAAACCAGTTGATGTCTGAGTCTAAAAGCGCCTCTTTAACCTCGTCAAACTTGGTCTTTCTGATAATTGCTTCTATCCTTTTCATAGTTTTACGATTTTTACTTATGGCTCTATACGTGTAATACGTATTTAACTATAAATATATTAAACTTTACATTTACTCTAAAAAAATTAGTTAGAATGCGAAACCTACACCTGCTGAGAAATAAGCCTCGCCGTGATCGCCAAAACCTGTGGGATTGCACATTATGTTTACATTAGGCGTTACGGTGCAGAAATTTTTGAGATTGTAAGTTTTTGACACTCCGAATTTTGTGTTGCAGACGTTGAACCCATCTTTCTTGGTGTACATCAGAGCCGTTTCTTCGCCTTCCAAAGCCATACCCACGGCAATGTCTAAATCAATTCCGCAAGCGAGCGACGGGGCAAAACCTATCTCTAAGTAAGAAGAATAGCCTTGTTTGTCGTCGGCTGTGCGGTTGGCGCCGGCAAGCATTACGTTGTAACTAATCGAAAGCGGCAGGTCGGTGATTTCCGAAAAATCGTATCCCACGCCGAGTTCAAGAAAATGGTACTCTTTGTAAGGTCCGAAATATTCAAATTTGTCCATCGTCCACGAATAGTCGGTGAGCGAAACAAAAGCACCCTTAAACTGATAACTTATATAAAAATCTAACTCATTGTAGTCGTCTTTGCCGATAGCCGAAATAGCGTCAACACCTGCGCTGAATCCGGCAACTGAGTAATTGATAATGCCTTCGGCTGAGAGACCTGTAACGTGTGTTCCACGCCAAAGAGCATTTGAATTTAAATTTGTCTCAAACGTTAGCGGACTTTCTACCGCTTCTTCCTCTTGTGCGGCGGCCGAAAAAACTGCTGCGGCCATCATCGCTGTTAAAAATAACTTCTTCATTTTTTTTCTACTTTTAGTTATTACTATTTCTTGTTTACGGTGCAAAGATAAAGCAGCCGAAACC
>JAGCYI010000109.1 GCA_017960885.1 Bacteroidales bacterium | reverse complement strand
TTATATTGTAGAAAACTCATTTGCAATCACATACGAGGATGAAAAGTTAATAGGCTCAAAACGCAAACCTCGCGAAACGCATAGTAGTTATCACTCCGGACGTAGTTCGGGCAGTCATCGCACAAGTTCGGGACGTCACGCAGGTGGTGGCAGCCGAAGATTCTAAGAAATTTTGTATCACTTTTTAATGTAAACAACAATGAATTAAACCAATATATCAATCAATCCCGAAGAACGCCGAAAAATGGCTATGGACTTTTTTCTTCAAGGATACAATTGTAGTCAGTCAGTGCTTTTAACATTCAGCGACGTTATCGAAGCCGACCCTAAAATGCTGAAAATCATTACATCAGGTTTTGGTGGTGGAATGGGACGTTTGCGTGAAGTTTGCGGAGCGTTTTCGGCAATGGTGATGATGGCAGGATTTATCTCGCCTGCCGACGACCCAACTATCAAAGAATCACGCACTAAGAATTATGCCTTGGTTCAATCTTTTTCCGAAAAATTTAAGTTGGAAAATGGCGGCAGCGTGGTTTGCCGCGAACTTCTCGGATTATCCAAAATCCCCACCACAGAATCGCCTGTGCCCTCTGACCGCACCGCCGAATATTACAAAAAACGTCCCTGCCCCGAGATTATCGGCAATGCGGCTAAAATTGTGGCGGAGGTGATTGCAAATAGTAAATAGTTTCAGTTGGTTAGTGTTGCTAACCAACTGCATCATCTCAACTTCTCTATCTCCGCAAACATCTCCTCCAACTTCGCAACTATGCGGCGTTGCTCGGGGAGAGGGGGAAGAGGGATACTCATTCCAAGCAATGCTTCCTGTGAAAAAGTTGGAATTGCAGAACCTGTTACAAAATCTAAATATTTTCGTTGTGCATACGGACTTTGCAAAACATATACGAGATATTTAGTATCGATTTGAATGTCTTTAATTATCGCTAATTGCGGATTAATTGTTGCTTTCCAAGGTAAATCTGATACAAAAACCGTTTTACCAAATGAAGATCCTGTTTTCACTATCAAAACATCGCCGTTTTTGAGCATTATTTCGGGAGATTCTAAATATTTTTCTTCCGAAATATAGGTGCATTTTTCATATGACATTTTGCTGTCAACCATATTTGTAGGACTGATTGATATAGCACCTTGTTCCATTGAATATACTAAATCAGTTTTAGTGTATCCTCTAAATCCGATACGTCCAAATACACGACACACATCAGCAAGGAGACACCATTTCCAAGTATTAGGAATATCAAATTCTTCCTCAATCTTAGTTTTAGCAACTTTCATTTCGGGTTTTGAAAGTTTTATAATACCGGCTTTAATCTGCCTTTGTTTTTCTCTGATGATATTATTCAAAAGTTGTTCGGCAGAGCCGTCGGCGGGGTCTTGTGGCACAAGGCGGCCGGTGATGGCTTGCTGCAAAAGGCTTTTTTTGAGTTTGTCGGGCAATGCGGCGTTGAGGACTTCAAGTTCAGTCTGCGCTTCGCCGTATTCTTCCACAAGCGACAATAATTCCTCCAATTTGGCAACGATGCGGTGCTGCTCGGAGAGAGGGGGAAGAGGGAGTTGTATATTTTTTAGGGCATTGGCAGATAAACCTTGAATACCAATACCCTTGCCACCAATCATATTAACGCCTTTGTAATACATCATAACATAAAAAATGTATAATGTATAATCGCTAAAATACGGACGTAGTTTATGCACGTGATTTTGTAAACAAATATCATAATCATAATTCCAAATTGCAGAACGACCAATGTCGCCTCCTTCGCATACTAATAAATCTCCGTAAGTGGCTGTACATCTTTCAAGTTCTTCATCTGTAAATTTCATCTGTTTCAAATTGTCCAATTCAAAACGTCCCCAATATAAATTGGACGTTGTGATGTACTTATGAAAAGTACCTTTGGAATTGGCATTAGTACCGCTCAATTGTTTTCCGCTTGAATGCATAAAAATATTCCCCAATCTTACCCATCTCCAACTTTTAGGAATCTCGAACGAAGCATCCTCGGGGTTGACGGGTTTTGGAGCGGTGTATTTTTCGAGTTTGATTTTTTTGATTTCTGTTTCTGATTTTCCGGCGGCGCGGGCTGCGGCTATTTTGGCGGCGTTGCGTTCGGCAATCAGGCGGCGTTTTTCGTCTTCTATTTGCTGTAAAAGTTGTTCGGCAGAGCCTTCGTCAGGGTTCTGCGGCACGAGCGCGCCGGTGATGGCTGTTTGTAGTATGCTGTTGCGGAGTTGTGTTGGTGTCATTTTGATGAAGTGTTAATCTTCTTGTTCGTAATAATAAGAATAATCAATGCCTTTCATAAAAGTTTCGCGGTCGGCGATTTGGTCGGTAAGGGCGGTGCGGAGCAAGTTGCGAATTGCAGTGTCGTCGGTGGTACTTTGCTTCATAGCAACAAGATAGGTCTTCTTGTCTATCTTGCTCCAATCTACACATTTATGCAACGATTGACGAAATATCATATCAAGCCAAATGCGCGTGCTCCGGCCATTGCCCTCCATAAAAGGGTGCGCGATATTCATCTCCACATATTTGCTCACAATCTCGTCGTAAGTTGATTGTGGCATTTGTTCTATCTGTTGCAGGTTGTATGGCAAATACTCGGCACGGCAAAAAAGCGTACCATCTTTCCAAATTGTCTTGGTGCGTATCTGTCCGGCAAAGTCATAAAGACCACCAAAGAGGTAGGCGTGAATCTTCTGTAATGATTGTACCGTGCCAACCTCCTCGTCAGATATTAAATTGCTCTCCCATAGGGTATAAGCCTTTTTGCGGCTCTGTCCGTCGATTGAATTGTCTGAATAAGTAAACCAATCGAGGAAAGCAAGTGTGTTTTTTGCTGGTAGAGATTTAACCACCTCTGCCACATCTTCCCCCGCAAAACAATCAGTAGCGTACCTTTTGCCATCGGCAGACATTAATTTCAGTTGTATACATTTTGAATACAACTGACCATTTTGCGCTTTCTGCCGGTTTTTGACCGTTCCCCAATAGACACGCGGACGCGGACTATTGGTTATGGCAGCCACAATATCTACGATAGAGAAAAACCATTTGCCTTGCTCCTCGTTCCACACGGCTCGCACTTCGCGGTCGTTGAAAAAACGGATTGATATTTTGTGCTTGTCAGACATTTT
>JAGCYI010000108.1 GCA_017960885.1 Bacteroidales bacterium | reverse complement strand
ACAATCCGGCAGTTACGATTTTAGATATAAAAGTGTAGAGTGTGGCAAAAACGATAAAGTAAAAGTAGAGTTCGATACCTACCCCGAAGCCGACAGCGTGGTATTCAAAGACAAATACGGTGTAACATATCCCATTTCATCAAAGGATAACGTTCTATCCTTCACCGGCGTATCCAAAGCAGACACAAACTATATCTACGCTTATAGAGGCGATAAAAAGATTGGTAAGTTGTTTTTAAACACCTATCAGAAAAAGACATATAAAGTAGTATTTGTTAGAGTAAACGGTGCGGCAAAAAAATTGAACGCAAAAGAAATCACAAAATATTTAAATAAGGTCTACAATCAGTGTGCGGTAAGTTTTGAAGACTCAATCGACAATATTACCATTGGTAATTTAACATCCTTCTCCCACGGTGGCAGCGGCGTCCTCACCGTCTATAATGACGACCAGAAGAAAGTGTTACAAGTCTACGACAAGGAAATGAAAGACGGAGTTTATTATTTGTTTTTTATTGACGGCGTCACCGACAAGAAAGACGGCAGCGGCACACCCGTATCGGGCTATATGCCCCGCGGCTACAACGCCGGCTTCATCTACGACGGCGGCTCAGAGCGCACCATCGCCCACGAGTTAGGTCACGGAATCGCAGGATTGGAGCACGTGTTTGAGAACTCAAACAATTCAGGCAAGACAGCCAACCTTATGGACTACGCCAACGGCGAAGAACTATGGCACTTTCAATGGGATCAAATCCAAGACCCGAGCAGGGTGTGGATGAAGTGGAATAAAGATGAAGAAGAGGGGGAGAATGTGGAAAACCTTAATCCGCTGATTAGTTTTAAAATCAAAGGAAATAAAACAAAAGAATATGATTATGAGAATGAAAGTTTGTTTGCCACAATGCACACAAACGATAAAATAACAATAGAAATTTTGTCCAAAGATACGACATTGAACATCAAGAAAATAACTTGGTTTTTTGATAAAAACAAACTTACCTCCACTGACAGTTTGAATAATAAAGTAGAACTATTATTAGATGAAAAGACTATTTCATTGAAGGGTAATTCATTATCAATTAAAGATTCTCTTAATAAGGAAATTGCAAAGTTAAAATTTCAAGCATATCTTCCACCATATGTAGAGTTTACAATAAAAGAAACTGATCGAGGAAAGTTCTTTTGGGATGATAGTTTTAGTATAATATCTGCATCTTTACTTGATGATAAAACCACACATTATAGTAAATATGATTCATTATTTGTCGACAACGGGAAAAGTAGAAAAAAAATATTAGCACCTGTATTAGGATTGCAAAAAGATCACGAAGCAAAAATTTTGCTGAATATTAAGGATTTTGATAAATTGGCTCTACAAGACAATAATTTTAAGATTGTTATTAAATCCGATAATTCTAGTATAAAGATTAATAACGATCCGTCATTTGAAATAAACTCCTCTAATATTACTAAAGGAGAAATAAACGTTAAATTTACTAAAATACTTCAAGAGACAGATAAAGTCACAAAAGGAGAATTGTTATATGCTGAAATACCAAGTTTGAATAAAAAAATTGGATTAATTGAATGTTTTTGCAAAAATGTTGTCAAAAAAACTGTTACATTGATATACGTAAGGTTTAAAGCAAGCGAAAGTTATCCAAATTTAAATCATTATGCTTTACAACAATATTTGAATGAACAAGCATTTGATCAATTGTTTAGAAGTTTTATAATTGATACAATTCATTTCGATGCTTTTTTTCAAAAAGATTCTTTGTTCTTTAATGAATTAGATAGTAGTTTAAGAAAATCGTATGAAATTTTTTTATCGAAAAAGCAAAAATTTTTTGCTCAAGATTTCACAAATATAAAAGATGATACAATCATATCATATTTTGAAGACTGTATGAATTTACCTAATTATTATCTTGAATCTTTGCACTTAGACGATTCGATAAAAAATCATTTAAAATCAAAAATTCCATTACATTATGCTCGTTTTAATACTGTAAAAAACAAAGGCGATTATTGTTTTATAACTAATAAACAGAAAAAAATAGGATATAAATATGTCGGAGGCTTTCATTACACTGGGTATAAGGGAGGTGTCTTTTTTCAGACTGACCAGAACTTTAACAGCCGATACGATCAATGTGCTCATGAATTTGGACATTGGTTAGGATTGCCACATTCGTTTCGTAGGCAACCAGACAAAAATTCTGACGAAAGAATAAAAAAACCTTTTTATTTCCTAGTAAAAGCGATGAAAGATACGCAAACCAACTTTATGGATTATGAAGTTACAAGAAAATCTTGGTTTAAAAATCAATTAATTAATTTAAAATGAAAAGATTATTTTTGATTTTACTATCTATTCTCTTTTCTTGTCATACGTTTGGACAAAAAAATGGAATCAGTGCAGATAGTTTATTGCATTATTTACAACAAGCAGAAGATATTTATTCATGTTTTGAAAATCGGAATGCTTCTGTGATTTACAATTTTTACCCATGGGAATATGAAAAGGATTTCTATTATAATGATACACTTAAGCATTTGCTTATTGATCTTTTCAACGATTCAATAGGATGGGCAAGGCATACCGCTAAAATGGTACGACAAAATTTAGAAAACGAACCTGAAGAAAATAAACGTATGGCTTTGCATGGCTATTTAAAACGCAATTATAATAAAGCGTTTACCGATAGTGTATTAAACAATCAACAATTGTTTGCTCAATATTTCGATTCTCTTTGTGTATACGTGGAAGAAAGCAGTTTTGAGGAAGATATGAAAAAACGTGGTACTTGGAATATTCCATATAGTCTATTATATCTCCTTGAAAAATCGCATTTTGGAGAAATATATGACAAGATGTTATATTATTGGAAAGATGATGGCAGACCAATCAAGGGTTCTCATTATCAATATCTTCTCAATGTAGGGTCTCCTGATGTAGTATCGTTATTTGTCAAAATGTTGGTTAATAATGAATGGGATATTGAGTTAGAGAATTTTTTAGTTGATCATTATAGTACCGAATCAATCAAATTATTAATTAGTGCATTGGATAAAACATATTTGGTAGATGGTAGTTTGATGGAAATTGATGTGGCATTTAATGTAAAACTATTATTTAGATTAAATAGATTTACTTCTTGGTTTAAAGAAAAAGGATATTTAATTGATTCTAATTTATATTACAAGATTGTTGATTTTATAAAACACATTTCTGAAAATATCTATAAGCCACAAGGAAACGAACTAATGTCTATGTATGTTATTGAAAATAAAAATATCCTTGTACCATTTTTAGAAGCCGCCTATAGAAAATGTTATCAAGAAGAACTCTATTGGAAACAATACATGCCATATTATAAAAAAGAATAAACCCGGTTTGTGTTATTACCACAAACCATCAACAATATACCCACAATATCCGCCATGTTTTCAACCCTTTTATTGGATATCAATAAAACCTTGACAAACTGCATAATAAAGCAATTTCGTTTTCATTCCTTTTCATTCGTTTTAATTTTTGTTTAAAGAAAAAAAACTCCGCCGCCCGGCGGAGTCCATCGTGTATTCCCCACAAAAAAAGAACTCCCTGTTTTTGTTTTTTTACCGAATAATGCATATTTTTGCGGAAAATAAAACCACTATGAGTCAGTTTATAGATTACGGAAACAGCGATTTCAGAAGCGTCAAGAACAGCAACTTCATCGACAAGTCGGGTCTGTTGGACATCCTCAACAAGAATATGGACACCGAAAACCGCTTT
>JAGCYI010000107.1 GCA_017960885.1 Bacteroidales bacterium | reverse complement strand
GAATTATCTGTTTTATAATAACTTACTAATTATTTACCCCAATTTTCGGGATTCTGACGCCATTCCAAAAGTTTGGGAAGCATCTCTTGTTTTACATAACCGGTTTCTATTGCCAACTCTATCAGCGAGTTGTAGTTGCTCAGCGTATAAAGTTTGCAGTTAGCCTGCTCAAAACTTTGAGTAGCCACAGGAAATCCGTATGTAAAAATAGCCATCATAGCCTGCACGTCGCACTCTTTTTCGCGAAGGGCCGAAACGGCTTTGAGACTGCTCATTCCGGTAGAAACGAGGTCTTCTATCACTATGGTTTTCTGACCTTTATGGCAAATTCCTTCCACTTGGTTTTCAAGTCCGTGAGTTTTGCTGCTGCTGCGCACATATACCATCGGAAGGTCGAGTTCGTCGGCCACCAAAGCACCCACAGCGATAGCGCCCGTAGCCACACCTGCAATAAGTTCGGTGTCGGGATACTTGGTCTTAATCAATTCGGCGAACTTCTTTTTGAGGAAAGTGCGCACCTGCGGATAAGACAAAGATTTGCGATTGTCGGTGTAAATAGGTGATTTCCAACCCGAAGCCCACGTAAACGGCGATTCGGGATTAAGTTCTACGGCCTTGATGTCGAGAAGATATTTTGCCACTTGGCGGTCGGTTTCTAAATGTTCCATTGCGTTGTAAAGTTATTTATTACGCCCACCGTCACACCTTATATAATAGACATAGGCGGCATCAGCGCATATTTTTTGCGCAAATATATAAAATGGTTTTGGAAAACCATAATTTCCAAAATATTTTTTTATTTTTGCAAACAGAAACAAAACCTATAATATGGAAACTCGCAGATACCCGGTTGACACGCAGACATTTAGCAAAATTATCGAGGGCAATTGTGTCTATGTAGATAAAACAGACTTGGTCTATAAAATGACGCACGAATTTGACTATGTATTCTTGTCAAGACCTCGTCGTTTTGGTAAGTCGCTGTTGTGCAGCACGTTGAAAGATTATTTCTGTGGTAAAAAAGATTTGTTCAAAGGCTTAAAAATCGACGGTTTGGAAAAAGAATGGGTGAAATATCCTGTGATAAACCTTTCGTTTGCAAGTGCGAAAGACGTTTCTGAACAAAGTTTGAATGAAATAATTGACACAATGCTTGCCGAATATGAAAGTAGGTTTGAAATTCCAAGACAGGGTAACGATTGCGGTGTCAGATTAAAGAATCTTATAAAAAATATTTACCAAAAAACGAGTTTAAAAGTTGTGGTTATCATCGACGAATATGATGCCGCGATGCTTGACACCATCGACAACAGCACTTTGCAAAACAAAATTCGCGCAATAGAAAACAAGTTTTTTTCACCTTTGAAAGAACTTGACGATTATATCCGTTTTGTCTTTATCACCGGCATAACAAAGTTTTCGCAAATGTCAATTTTTTCGGCGTTGAACAATTTGCAGGATATTTCGCTAATGCCTGAATTTGAGACAGTTTGCGGAATTTCTCACGAAGAATTGTTGACAGTTTTGAAAGATGGACTGCAAGATTTTGCCGACAATAACAATTACACTTTTGAACAGACCGTAGAAAAATTCAAACAAAAATACGACGGCTACAATTTTTCGCCTGCCAAAAAAGGAGTGTTCAATCCGTTTGCTGTTATTAGGGCGTTGAACGACAAGATGTTGAAAAACTATTGGTTCGGCTCGGCAACTCCGTCGGCTCTAATAAAACTTATTCGTAAGTTTAATATCGAAATGTTTGACTACGAGTATGTTGAATGTGATTCAGAACGTTTTGACCAACCCGTGGAAGAAGTCAACGATTTAGTGCCGTTTTTGTTTCAGGCGGGATACTTAACAATCAAGGACTACAACCCCGAATACAACACCTACATTTTGGGCTATCCAAACGGCGAGGTAAAAACTTCCACGGCAAGGGTCTTGAATCAATATACGTATAAAGTCAACGACACTGTTCCGCTCAAAAAGGCTTATATTGATTTTTCAAAAGACGACGATTTGAACAAGTTCATTGAGGCGTTGCAGAAGTTTTTCCGCAGGTTTCCTTTTTCGCTCAACAATATGAACGAAAAGCATTATCACGCAATTCTTTACACTTTGCTGACTTCTTTTGGTGCTGACATTTGCGCCAATCAGGAGACTGCTCTCGGCAAGTCGGATTTGATACTCAAAATGCCAAAAACAATTTACGTAATAGAACTAAAATACGACCACAGCCTTCAATCCGCCGCCGACCAAATTGATGACCGCGACTATGTGTCCGCCATCCTCGATTCCAACAAACGCATCGTAAAACTCGCCATCAAATTTTCGTCAAAGTACAGAAACATTGAAAGTTACGAAGCGGAGGAGGAAAAGATTTAATCACTTGCCGGATTTAACGCGATTGCACGATTTGCAAAGCATTTGGCAGTTTTCGGCAATGGTCTTACCTCCAAGATGCCAAGGGGTTATGTGGTCGGCTTCCATTTGACTAAGGTCGTAATGCTTTTTGCAATGTGGGCAAATGCCACCCTGACGTTCGTATGCTGCGAGTTTTTGTGCATCGGTGAAGGCGCGGATAGAAAGGAATTTTTCTTTACGAGTAAGAATGTATGGATAAATGCCTTTTTTGTTGGTAACATCATCGTCTAAAATCAATTGTTTTACCTCTGTATCAACGGCTTTTTGGTCTATCAACTTGTCTTTAAACTCTTTGTATAATGCGCCCCAATTAACGCCTTTCATTATTTTTTTGCGTTCTTTGGATGGCATAAAAGTGGTTTCAATCCAAGTGATTACGCTACTAAAAAACTGCCACAGCGGTGCGGCGTTGGCATCGTGCTGATGATTTGCCATGTGTATTTCGATGTTACCATCTGAAATCCAAGATATTGCGGTTTCTAAATATTCTTGACGGTTGGCAGACCCGGAAAGATAATCGCCACCGATTTTTGCAGCCGGAGCACCTATTTTGCTAAAATAACGTTTGGCATCGCTTACCCAACTTCCGGCGTAAACGGCATTGCGGAGTTCTTGTTTTGTAAGTTCCTCACCTGCAATGTTTATGGTTTCAAACCAGCGGAGTTTTTCGCTGTCGGTGCCGCTGCAAATGTACACTTGAAGTTCGTAATTGAGAATTTGTTCTTTTTCGTTTTCTTGAAGGTTATGAAAATAGCGCATATCAAATGCAAAATCACCGTTGACATATTGGCAAATACTAATTGTACGTTGCTGACCATCAATAATTTCGTATTGGGGAGCGGACGGCTCGTCCGCCGAATCTCTACACGCCCAATACATTACGTTTAAAGGAAAACCCTTTGTAAGAGTGTCGATTACGGCGTTTCGTTGGTTTTCTTTATAAACAAATTCGCGCTGAAATGGCGGACGCACATCAAGTTTTCCACCGAAAGCCTTAACACCGTTTTCGGCATTGTCTTCGTAACCCTGCGTTAATTCGCGGACGGTAATTTTGTTGAGTTCTATTTTCATGGTTTGTTATTTTGATGGTGAATATTGGGATGACGGTTCGGCAGCGAGATGGTATTCGGCTTGCTGTTTGCGACGGATAATAATACGAGAATACGGTTTTGCAGGCACTCCATTTTTTATAAGTACAAGACTTTTCATATTGGCAGTATAATGACCTGTTCCACCATTATTTCGATACAACCGCATCCATTCTTCTCCAATTCTTCCCATATTAAGTTCTTCTGCATATTGAGGAATACCATCAGCACCAAGAATTTCAAATTGTTCTGGATTATACTGATCCAAAAGTGTGTCAGGTACACCCATCATTCCATAGTAATCAATGGGAATGTTGGATACTTTATCTACATCTATGGCATCCAAATTACAATATTTTGGATAGTCCTTTTCATTATATGTTTTATAAAGAATCAAATCTTCATGTCTTTTCTTAATGTCAAGATTTGTCAACCAGCCTATTGAAGGAACTTTTCCATATTTTACGCCATCAATAATTTCATCCCATTTCTCATAATAGTCAGGCATTGCAAACCTTACTGTTTTGTTAGAATTATATCCTAACCATATTTCATTATTTTTTATCAAAGGGAATATTTCAGTGTAATGAACAACATTATGATTGCACATAATAACAAACTTTTTTTTATGTCTGTGCAAAAACAATAGATACTCATTTAACAATGAGAACGGAGGATTGGTTACTACAATATCTGCTTGATTAAGAAGTTTAATACATTCTTCACTGCGAAAATCGCCATCACCTTTAAGGTAATTGATTCCGATTTCCTCAGGATCTGGAATACGATTACCATTCTTATCTCCATTGTATTCAAGCCAAATAGCCCGGCCCGAATCATTTTTGGAAAACAAATCCCTATTTTGGTTTTTATAACAAGTAGTAATCAGTTTTTTTAGTCCCAACTTCTCGAAGTTATAACTAAAATAATGAAAAAAATTAGACACACGTGGGTCATCACAGTTACAAAAAACTGTTTTGCCACGAAAATGTTCTTTGTAATGTTTCAGTTCATTCTCGATATCAATCAGTTGAGTATAGAACTCATCCTTCTTGTTTTTCTTAGCATTTGATAACGTTTTGTTTCCTGCCATTTTGATTGATAGTTTTTTGCATTTTCTATCAATCACTTATCGGCATAAAATAAGGCGTGAGCCTTTCTATCACATTCACGAGGAGCCTAGGAGAACCCCGCTGTACCCATAGAATCTGCCCACACCTTAGGCGGTGCGAGCATTAACAAAAGGGTACAATAGAAGCATCTTTGACACTCCGTGAATTGCTTTTATTCCAACTGATTCAAAATCAATAGTTTCCTAGGCTTTTGTTTTGAATGTGAATAATAGTCAATGCTTTATATGTTAATAAATTCTGTCTGTTTTTATCTCATAAATTATTATGATT
>JAGCYI010000106.1 GCA_017960885.1 Bacteroidales bacterium | reverse complement strand
TTGGCTCTCTTCGCGGAAGTGACCGCCGCAAGATTCATTGCGGTGGAGTGCGTCGCGAGCGATAAGTTCGCCAAGTTCGAGGAAGTCGGCCACGCGGTTGGCTTTTTCAAGTTCGTTGTTGAGTTCGTCGGCTTTGCCGGGAATGTGAACTTTTTTCCAGAATTCTGCGCGGAGTTCCTGAATTTGTTTGATGGCGGTTTCGAGGCTCTCTTTTGTACGAGCCATACCAACGTTGTTCCACATAATGTGTCCGAGGCGTTTGTGGAATGAGTCTACCGATTCGTCGCCCTTAACGTCCATAAGTTTCTTGATATAAGCCTTAACGTCGTCTTCGGCTTTCTTGAATGCGTCGTTTTCTTTGGGGTTGATGCGGGGAACGTTGAACTGGTCGGCCAAGTATTCCTGAACGGTGTAAGGCAATACGAAGTAACCGTCGGCAAGACCCTGCATAAGTGCCGAAGCACCAAGACGGTTGGCACCGTGGTCGGAGAAGTTGGCTTCGCCTGCTGCAAACAATCCGGGAACTGTGGTAGAAAGTTCGTAATCGACCCAAAGGCCACCCATTGTGTAGTGGATAGCGGGGTAAATCATCATCGGCTCTTTGTAGGGGTCGGTGTCGGTGATTTTCTGGTACATCTGGAAGAGGTTGCCGTAGCGTTGCTCAACAACATCTTTTCCAAGACGTTCGATAGCGTATTTAAAGTCGAGGAATACAGCGTTGCCGGTAGAGTTAACGCCAAAACCTGCGTCGCAACGTTCTTTTGCGTTACGTGAAGCCACGTCGCGGGGAACGAGGTTACCGAATGCAGGATAACGCTCTTCGAGGTAGAAGTAGCGGTCTTCGTCTTTAATGTCAGAAGCCTTGATTTGTCCTTTGCGGAGTTTTTCGGCATCTTCTTTCTTTTTGGGAACCCAGATGCGTCCGTCGTTGCGGAGCGACTCAGACATAAGGGTAAGTTTGCTCTGGAAGTCGCCGTGCTGAGGAATACAGGTGGGGTGAATCTGCACCATACAGGGGTTAGCAAAATATGCGCCCTTGCGGTAAGCCTTCATAGCGGCAGAACCGTTGCTGCCCATAGCGTTGGTAGAGAGGAAGTAAACGTTGCCGTAACCACCTGTTGCCAATACTACGCAGTGTCCAAAGTGAGATGAAATTTCGCCAGTGAGAAGGTCGCGGGCAACGATACCACGGCAACGGCCGTCGATCATTACGAGGTCCATCATTTCGCAGCGGGTGTGCATCTCCACGTTTTTCAAACCGATCTGACGGCTGAGTGCTGAGTATGCACCAAGGAGAAGTTGCTGACCCGTCTGACCGCGGGCGTAGAATGTACGTGATACGAGCGCGCCACCGAAAGAGCGGTTAGCCAAGAGTCCGCCGTATTCACGGGCAAACGGAACTCCCTGAGCCACACACTGGTCGATGATAGAGTTAGAAACCTCTGCCAAGCGGTAAACGTTGGCTTCGCGTGCACGGTAGTCGCCACCTTTGATAGTATCGTAGAAAAGGCGGTAAACCGAGTCACCGTCGTTGGGATAGTTTTTAGCAGCGTTGATACCGCCCTGAGCGGCGATAGAGTGAGCACGGCGGGGCGAATCCTGATAGCAGAATGCCTTAACTTTAAAGCCCATCTCGGCAAACGAAGCGGCTGCCGATGCGCCTGCCAAGCCTGTGCCTACTACAATTATATCTATTTTTCTTTTGTTGGCGGGATTTACAAGATGCTGGTGTTCTTTATAGTTTTTCCATTTGTCTTTCAAATCGCCTTCTGGTATTTTTGAATCCAATTGTGCCATAATTGTTTCTTTCTTTTTAAGATGATGGATTAAGATTATTTGTTAGACTCTTGTTGGCAGGGAGTCTGAGTGCTTTGCTGACATTCAACAGCCTGTTTGTCTTTGCAGCAGCCTTGGGGAACTTTGATTCCGCCACAAGCAGCGTAGATTACGATAACTGCAAAACCTAAGCAAACGATGGTGCTGAACCATTTGGCGATGCATTTGAGACGAGGAATCCAAGTCTTGTTGCTAAGGCCAGCGGTGTGGAATGCGCTCCAAAAACCGTGGTTCAAGTGCAACCAAAGAGCAGCGAACCAAATGAGGTAAACTACTGTAAGCACGATGCTTAAAGCGCCGCACTCGTGGAAATAGTAGTTGATCCAATAAGCGCCGTTGGTAGAGAGACTCTCAGCCTCTTCGCAGCCAATAAGGTCGGCGAACATCATCTTAGCCCAAAACTGACCAAAGTGGGTGATAAGTCCGCAGAAGATAATGATGCCGAGAACGAGCATATTCTTCGAAGCGAACTCCACATCTTTGGGGAGATTCTGGCTGTCGTAGCGGTCGGTGCCACGAGCCTTGCGGTTCTGAATCGTCAACACAAATGCGTAAACGATGTGCACCAAAAATCCGGCGGCGAGTATCACCGTGCCGGCAACGGCATACCAGTTGGAGCCGAGGAACGCGCAAACACTGTTGTAGGCGCATTCGCTAAACAATACCACCGCGTTCATACACAGGTGGAATAGCAGAAACAATATCAAGAACAAACCTGATATACTCATTATCAGTTTTTTCCCGATAGAACTTTTAAAGAATCCTTTCATAGCAGATTACTTGTTTTTTAATTATCGTTGTACAAATAAAGTATTTTTCAAGCAACAAAAGTACGTCAAAAATCTCGTATACGGCATTAAATCTTAAAAATAATTTAATAAAATTTCGATTTTTTTTGTAACTAATTGAATAATAGCGGATAATATTTTACATCAGCGAGCCCTGCAATTTTTATCGGCATTATCCGTTATAATAACAAAACACCTTAATAATATAGTATTATGAATAAGATTTTTTTTGTAATTGCAATTCTACTGCTGCCTATGCTGGGCGTGGCTCAAAACGTGGGACTTAATATCGGCGACAAGGCTCCCGAAATATCCGCTAAAACTCCCGACGACCAAGTGCTGAAACTTTCGTCGCTCAAAGGCAAACTTGTGTTGATAGATTTTTGGGCATCGTGGTGCGGACCCTGTCGGAGAGAAAACCCCAACGTTGTGGCTGTCTACAATGCTTACCACGACAAAAAATTTAAATCGGGCGAAGGATTCGAGATTTTTTCTGTTTCGCTCGACAACAACAAGAGCGCCTGGACCAAGGCAATCGAAAAAGACCAACTCACTTGGGCATCGCACATATGCGACTACAAAGGCTGGTATGGTGAGGCATCCACCGTTTACGAATTAGAATCCATCCCGATGAACTTCCTTATCGACCAAGACGGCATCATCATCGCCAAAAACCTCCGCGGTCCCGCGTTGGAAAATAAGATAAAGGAATTGGTGGTGGAGTAAGATATTTTTTCTTATATTTGCAAACAAATAAAAGTGTTTGCTATGGATAAGACTAACAATACCATACAAGTTATCAGCGATTGCCTTAACAATATTTTTGTTAGTATTGCGCCTGTCAAGGGTAAGGCATATCTTTTCGGTTCTCGTGCGCGTGGCGATGCCCGTAACGACAGCGACTGGGATGTGCTTATACTCTTAGACAAACCCAGTATTACTTCTGATGATGTTGACAAGGTGAGTTATCCTGTGCGCGAACTGGGGTGGGCAATAGACTCTATGATTAACCCTGTGATGTACACAATGGCAGAATGGGAAGGCAAGAGTTTTACACCATTTTACAAAAACGTTATGAAAGAAGGAGTTGCGTTATGAGTTTGACATCAGAAGAACGATTTGCTGTGGTTAAATTCCGCATTGACAAAGCACTGCGAGCCTATCGTGAGGCAAAAGGTGTTTTGAACTTAGGATATTGGGAAACAATAGCCAACCGTCTTTATTATGCTGCCTATAATGCTGTTTCTGCATTGTTGATTGCTAACGGTGATATAGCACAGACCCACAGTGGTGTTATTCATATTTTTGGACTGCATTTTATTACCACTGGAAAATTCAGTTCGGAAGATGGCCGCCTTTATCACAAATTGTTTACTATGCGTCAGACAGGAGATTATGATGATACATACGGACTGATTGAGGATGATGTCAGACCTTTTGTAGAACCAACAGGAGAGTTTATAGAAAGGGTTATCCAAATGACAAATGCTTTGTTGGATAATAATGCTGATTGAGATATTGCATTATATTTTGCCGTTTCTGGTATTTTTTGTAGGGAATTGGCAAAAATTCGTATGCCATTATATTCCCATTTTATTGAAGAACTCTTCCGGCGTAGCATAGCGATTAACCTTGCCTTCTCTTGCCTCTTTTACAGATTGCTCGTATTCGGTAAGTTTTTTTAGTTCAGGAATGCGTATTTTTCTCACGCCCTTTACCATCGAAAAAGCCTTTTTGATATCTTTCAGAAGAGAAATATCATCAATGTCTATTAAAAACTGTATATTGGATGTTGCTTCCATAATTATTTGCGTTGATTTGGTGCAAATATAATGAAATTTATTATTGAGTGTTATTATTTTAAACAAAAATCCGCCGAAATGAATTTGTCTTTCCGGCGGATAATTTTGATAAATAATTGATGCTTTATTATTTAGATAAATCAGCTGATACAGCCGAAATATCTACGTCTATATAGCCATATTCATTTTTAGCAATAGTTATGCCTTCGATTTCGTATGTGTTGTAATAATATTCTCCTTGGTCTTCAATAGATTTAATCTTGGCTACCAAACATATAACTCCTTTCGCAGTTATGATTAAGCCACCTTCCGAAATTTCGTCTACCGCTTCTCGGTTTTGATAAAATGCGACTTTGCCTGCCTTAGCCGCTATATCAGCATTTTTGGCTTTTGAAGCTTTTTTTAATCCTATCACTGTATAATCTTCTCCAAAAATGGGCATTACTTCGGTTGGGTAATCTTTTGCTTCCGCCAAATGAAATAACTTATTATCTGTTATTGATAAATATGAACCCCACGTAGATTTGGACCCGCCAATCGTATACCTTCTTTCTTCTGTAATTTCTAATATTTTTTGCTTCCCGCCTTCTGTTTCTACATAAAGATACATTTCTTGAACGTCAACAGCTTTTGTTGGAATTGGTAAAGTGTAATCTTCGCGCTTTTTTCCAGCTTCTTTTATGGCTGTTACCATAGATTGGTCGCCATCTTTCAAGAGATCTGCAATAATCTCCTTTCCTTCGGGGTCGTTGGTTATTGCCAATGTTTTGATTTCGGCGTTGGTACTTAATTGTGCGTCTATAATTATTTGACCATTGGTTTGTGCTGTAACTTTTACATTGTTCAGGCTTGGTTGTGTTTCTGGTGCAGGCGGAATTTCTACATCGCCGTAATAGATTTCGTACCATTCGTCGTAAACGTTACCGTCCATGCTGCATTGAATCGCAATCTTGGTAATGTAATCGCCATTAAATTCGTATGCGATGATGTATTCGTATGTGCCATCATCGGGTTCGTGGGTACAAACTTCGGTTATTTTGCTTGGAAGATATTTGTTTCGCTTGCCGAAAAACTGACTAAGACGTTCATCTGTGTAACCGTAAATATCAAGCATAGCGAATAAATCTATGTTAAGGTTGTTTTTAACATTATTGTATTCGTAGGTACATTTGTCTCCGTCATTAACTTCGCAAGTAGTGATTAATCCGTTATTATAAGTGTATTTTTGAGTGTAATTGTTTCTTGTAGCTTCTGTGATGTAGCCGTCTGTGTAAACAAAATTATAATTATCTCCCTCTACATCATTTTTGTACGAGATAACTTTGCCATCATTTAAAGTGTAATTTATTCTTGCAGTTGTTATTGATGATGAAGTGTATGTAAAATTAGTGGTTGATCTTGTGCTATACGTAGATGGCTGTGTGTCATCGCTATACACAGTTTGTACTCTGTCTTCTGAATCGTAAATATAATAATAAGTGTCACCTTTGTCGTGTTTCCCGTCTTCTGTCCAATGTCCTACAATCTTGGTAATTTTGTTGGGGAGAATTGTGATGTCTTCGTCGGGAGGATTGCCGCCGTTGAGCTCTACATTGCTGTTGTTTTTAATTTCAATCTGTGTGCAACCTTCAAATACGTTTTCGCCGATTTTTAAAACGCTTTTGGGAATAACTATTAATGTGAGGCTTTCGCAGTTGGCAAATACGTAGCTGCCAATTTCTTCGGTTTTGTCGGGAAGGTTGATTTCGGTGAGCAGAATGCAGTCGCGGAAAGCGTTGTTGCCAATTTTTACCACTGTTTCGGGCAGAATAATTGCCACAAGGTTTTTGAAACCGTTTTCGCCGCCCACTTTTTTAAGGCTGTTGTCTGATTTATAAAAGGCGTTTTCTGGTATTTCTTTGAGGTCGGTGCATTTGGCAAGGTCTAATTTTACATTTACGTTGGCGTTGTTGCTGAGTGCTTCACGGATTTTGGCGAAATCGGGATTTGTTTCTGTTAGTGCCACCGTAATAGTAGAACCGCTTGTTTGCGATTTTAGGTAGTCAGACATATTCGACGATGTTACGTCGGTAATTTTTTCGGGTTCTGGCTCTTTTTTTACGTCGTTGTCGTCATCCTTGCACGACGAAAAATTGAGTGTCAGCATTGCCGACAGGCTTATTAGCCCTAATAATGATTTGATTTTCATTTGTTTTGTTAATTAATTCTTCTGCCAATTCCCTAAGCAGATGTTTTCAATTATCTATTTATTACCCCATATACAACAAAAAACGTGGGAACTAACTTAGTGCCCGTTCCGTATTTCGAGGCTTTGGTCGTGCCCATCCGTCAGAAACGAGCAACGCCGAAAGCCCACGTATATGTATAAGCATATTTGGATATGCCTAAATACATAGTCCGAGGGCATCACCGCTGCTTTGTCTCGACGGATGTTCTGAACGACCAAATTCCGAAACATCAAGAACAAAGCGTTAAGTAACGCCTTTGTTTAATATGTCTGCTGCCCCGCCCGCCTTACGGCTTTCGGCAGAAATCAGCATTACAAATGTAATAAAAAAAACGATTGCTGACTATCGGTTTGAGATTTTTTTTGCATTTTTCAGCAAAAAGATATGTCTTAGATAAAGGAATTGCTGGATTAGGAGATTCGGTTGGAAAGATTTCTACACGGTTGCAGGGTTCTGCGGCTGTGTATTTAGATTCTATTTGTCAGTTTGTCGGGATTTTGCCTTAGTGCCCAAAAGTCAGCAATTTCAATATGATTGTCATCTATAAAATAAATTATCTTATTGAGTCTACTTACAACAAAGGAGCGGTAAGTTTTGGCGCGTTTTTCTAATGATGGCTCAATTTTACCGGCAAATGGTTCGCGACCAATCATTTGGGTGATAGATGAAACCTCGTTAATAAATTTTGATTTTGCGGTTTTACCAAATTCCTTACTAATGTATCGGGTAGTCTTTTGTAATTCGGCTAATGCCAACGGAGTCCATTTTACCTTCATTTGATTGAGACTATTATTGTACCACTTCCATTAATTGGTTATCTTCGTTTTCTTCTGCATTAAGCATACGAAAAACTTCATCATTGTCGATACTAAGACCTGCGGCAGCCTGTTGTTCTGCAATGTCGAGCCTACGGTCGATTTCTTCTTGTGTGTATGGACAGTCGAATGTATATTGACTTGCTGATTCGTTTTTTTTAGAGTTCTCAATGAGACGGTCGGCGAGCCAACGTTGATTGTCAGCACTTAACGACATCGACTGGATAAATGTCCAAAGTTTATCGATACTGATTGTTCCTTCCATTTTCCTTCGTTTTAGTTAGTGGCAAATATACTCTTTTTATTTTTTATGGCAAAATTTATGACAATAAAAACTATCCGTTGAATTGAATTGTTAACCATCCTTAACCTTTTTTAATTCTATTTGGCGGTGTAAATATTGTTTTGGCGGTGCAAATGTGCTAAGTTTGGCGGTGTAAATAATTTAAAAGTTTGAATATGGAAAATCGTTTTATTGAGACAGTTAAGAAAATT
>JAGCYI010000012.1 GCA_017960885.1 Bacteroidales bacterium | reverse complement strand
TATAAGAAACCGCTGACGATTGCCACAAGGATGATTAAAACTGTGAGTACGTATGCCCAAGCGTGGGTGATGCGAGAGGTGGCGGTGATGGTGTAAGCGGCAGGAATAAGTCGCTCGCCTGTAAGCGGATAGGTAATTACGCCATCGTTATAAGAACCATTGCCAACATCTACAACCTTGCCGGGCATAACGAGCATGTAGGGAACCGAAAGGTCGGAAAAATGCAGCAGCGGATCTAAATGTTTATTAAGTCCTTGTGCGCAACCGGCGGAGTCGTTTTCGTGGAAAAATACTGCGTATGCGTTGCTGCTAAAAAACTCCTCAAAAACTTTGGCATAATCGCTTTGGTAGGGCTCCTGCGCAGTTTTTTTACGAATAAAGTTGGCAAGCGAATCGCGGAGCAAGGTAAAATCATTACGGCTGACAGGCGGATTCATAACAGAGTCGTAATTACTTGAAACATAATCCAAGCCACTGTAAATCAAATTATAATGCAGCCAACAATCCATTTTGTCGCCAATCTGTTTGGTTTTGTCCAACGCCTCAGCACCATTCATACCGGCAACGAGGTCGGGCTTCCCCACAAACCAATAGTTCACCTCGTCGGGTTCGGCATAATTGGTCGGCGGCAGAGGCAGAGTGTTGCCAATAGAGGCAAACTCCTCAGTAAAAGTGTATTCGGTATAAAACCAACGGAATTTTTTAACGAGCGAAGATTTTGATTCAAGCGGTTTTTTATTCAAAAGAATCGGCATATCTTTACTCATCTGCTCCACGTTTTCAAACGTGCGGGTGTAAGTAGAGCGGGCAGAATCAGCGGGTGTGCAAGTCCACGAATCGTTAAAAGCAAGGCTTGGCGCATTCGTTTTGCAACTAATTTGTCGGGTGCAACTTCCATCAGCATTGACAATTGTGTGCATTTCGGCGTTGCCATAATCCTCGCACGAAGCCATCAGCACCGTGGCGAGCATCAAAACGAGATATAAACTAATGTTTTTCATAATTCCAATTTTTTAATGTTAAATAATAATTGTTATGAATTTTCCGATGGCCAACCGTGTACACTTTCCTAAGAGTTTTGCCATACGAAAAATCTGATGTATAGTTAGTTGTATGTATTTGTTTCTCTAATTTATTATCAAAACTATGAAAGTAAAAAAACATTCCAATGAGCCAAACCGCTGCTGCCGACGAAACTATATGCAACGCTATCAACAAACCTTTGCGCTTTGGTTTGGCAGGTTTTTCATAAGTGTTTAGATCGGGAAGGGCGTTCATAATACGCTCTGTAAGTTCGTCGGGATTATCAACCTCAGGTTGAAACCCTTTTAATCCTTCCAAAATTTCATCAATGTTTTTCATAGCCTAATTCAATTAATTGTTTGCGTATAGTTTGTCGTGCCACATAAAGATTGCTTTTGATTTGAGCGGAATCGTAGCCTGTAATCTGTTGAACCTCGTCCACAGGAAGTTCCTCCAACTGACAGAGTGTGAACACAGTACGCTGCTTAGTACTCAGGTTTCGGGCCAAAGAATTAACAATAGAAATCCATTCGCTGTTTTCTAAATTAATTTGGCTGTCGGTGTTGGCTGCAAAGCGTGCGAGTGCGGAATCGTCGTCAGGAATCGCCACAGAGTGCTTTCGGGTTTTGATTCTGTCGAGACAGAGCCGTGTGGCGATGGTGTAAATCCACGTGAGAAACGATTTTTGATTGTCGAACCCGCCGATGTTCTGCCAAACGCGGATAAAAGTATCCTGAACTACATCTTTGGCCTCCTCATCATCGCAGAGCATTTTCAAAGCCAAAGAGAAAACGAGCCGTTGATACTGCTTGACAATCAGCCTAAAAGCATCCTTGTCGCCGTTTTTGCACCTTATTAATATGTCATTGTCTAAATGTTTCATATTTCGTAATTCTGCACAATATACGACGAGAGGTGGCAAAAGTCAAAAAAAAATTTTTACCAAATCTACCCTAAAAAGCATAGATTTGGTAAAAATCTTTTATAACAAACTTACTATCTATTACTTACAACTAAGCAAAAATTCACACCTTCCAATGTTTCAATTGCGAAAGATGGCTGTCGAACAGTGCACGGCGGTCGGTATCTGACTGATTATCAGGGTTTGGCATCTGTTTAACGAGAAAATCGAGCAACAAATCTTTGCTACTATAAGCAAATTTGCCATCCACGTAGCACCATTTGCAGTAATCCTCGTTGAAAGCGCCGTCGGGTTCGTGACTGATGAGCGAATCATCGGTAAGAGGCATTCCACAGCACTGACAAATCAACGTTTGCGGTGAACCCAAAAGAGTGTTGATCGACACGTTAAACTCCTTTGAGAGAGTTTTAAGCATATCAGTATTAGGTTGGGTTTCGCCATTTTCCCAACGACTTATCGCCTGACGGCTGACATTTACACGTTCAGCCATTTGTTCCTGCGTAAGGTTGTTTTTTTCGCGCAGGTTTCTAAGAATTTCTTTTACTTCCATAATTAATACAAATTAAACTGTGATTTTGATACCGCAAAATTACAGCCTCCACCCCCTCGTGTCAAGAAACAGGCGGTTGCGTTTTGTTAAAATATGTTAATTAGAAATTGCCCAAAAATAAATGCGAAAAAGATTTTGCAGTTAATTAAATTGTTGTTAATTTAACGGCGGTTAAATTAATGACGGTTACATTATGAAGTTTTACGATAGAGAAAAAGAAATTAAACTGTTAAATGATAGCGAATTACAGTCGCAACAATCGGCGGTGTTCACAGTTATAAGCGGACGGCGTCGCATAGGAAAAACGTCGCTAATATTAAAAAGTCTCGAAGGCAGACAGTTCGCCTACCTTTTTGTGGCGCGAATGAGTGAGGCGATGTTGTGCGAAAAATTTCAAGCAGAAATCACGCGGTCGCTCGGCATCAGTATATACGGCAGCGTAACGGGTTTTGCCGCGCTGTTTGAAATTTTGATGCAGGAATCGCAAAAAAGGCACTTCACGGTAGTAATCGACGAAATACAGAATTTTTACAAAATAAATCCATCAATTTTTGGTCAGATTCAGGAAATTTGGGACAGATACCATAACGCCGCCAAAATCAACCTTGTGGTATGCGGGTCGATACGCTCGCTGATGGTCAAAATTTTTGAAAACGAATCGGAACCACTATACGGACGAGCAACAAACAAACTGATTATCAAACCTTTTGAACCGAACGTACTGCGAGAGATAATTACCGACAACGCTCCAAAGGCAAAGGCAGAAGACCTTCTCGCCCTCTATACTTTTACAGGCGGAGTTGCCAAGTATACCGAACTATTTGTAGACTCAAAATGCCTTACAAAAGAAAAAATGGTGGAACTGCTCACAAAGCGCGATTCATATTTCTTGACCGAAGGCAGAGACCTGACAATCAATGAGTTTTCTAACGAATACGACATATATTTTTCGATTTTGCAACTTATTGCGTCGGGCAAAAGTTCGCAGGCGCAAATCGACGGTGTATTGCAGAAAAACACAGGAGCGTACCTCAACAATTTGGAGAAAAACTACGAACTTGTGTACAAACTAAAACCGATGTTTGCCAAAGCCGGAACGCGACTCACTAAGTACAGGATAAAAGACAATTTTCTAAGATTTTGGTTCAAATTTGTGTATCCGTATCAAGATTTAATCGAGAGCAACCGCACAGAAATGTTGAAACAGCACATTTTAGACAATTTTGCCGAGTTTTCGGGACTGAGTTTGGAGCAATATTTCAGAGAAAAACTAATGGCAAGCGGCGAGTTCACCTCAATAGGCGGATGGTGGGACAAAAACTCAGAAAACGAGATAGACCTCATAGCCGTCAACGACTTTACCGGCAAAGGTCTAATCGCCGAAATCAAACGCAACCCCAAGAAAATCAACCTCGAAGCCCTCAAACAAAAAGCCTCTCACCTACCCAAAGAATTTGCAAAATACGACTTTGAGTTTAAGGGATTGTCGATGGAGGATATGTGATTATACACTTTATATATTAGGCGACAATTATTTCAACAAAGAAAATTCTTTACAATTTTGATATACAAGGAATGGCTTGAAACAACTTGATAACAAAAAGCGTAAATTGTAACAGAAACATATCAGCCGGAATAGGTATATTCTAATGAGTTTTTAAATGGGACAATCAACAACATTATTGTATCATTTATAACAAATAATAACAGAGTTATCTAATGTAAAAAAAAAAATTAGGATATGAATACAGAAGGAACAAAAAGGGAAAAAACTATAAAAGATTTAGTCGCATATTATAGAGAATTACACCCTCAGTATTTCTCTGATTCAAAAGTAGTTTATGAAACACCATTGACAAGAGAGTTATTCGATTTGCAACTAGAATTTCTTTCTACAAAAAAGAAGCAAAGCGAATTTGAGAATTTTGTTGTTGAGTGTGCCAAACGAATAATAACACCCAATATTAAAAGACAAACAGGTCCCGATGGTGGAGGCGATGGGAAAGTAGATGCTGAAACGTTTGATGTAAGTTCGGATATTTCCGACAAATGGTATATAATTGATGGCGGAGCATCTAGAAATGAAAAATGGGCTTTTGCTATAAGTTGCAAGAAACAATGGAAGCCAAAAGTTGAAAGTGATGTTGAAAAAATAGTCGACACAGATAGGGAATATACCAAGGTGCTGTTTTTCTCAAATCAATATATTAAATCAAGTACAAGGGCTGAGGTAGAAACCAATCTAAAAGAAAAATATAACATACAAGTAAGCATCTTTGATGGTTCTTGGTGCTCCGATTGCGTTTTCACGCATGGTTGTAAAGATATTGCATTAGAGTGTTTAAGTTTTTCAGAAGACTACAAAAGGAAAAAAGAAATCATTAGTAAATCTGACAAAGAAAAACAAGATAAATTAGAAGAAATAGAAAAAGGTATATTACGCTGCATTTCAGGAATGGATACGGGCTATATTGAAGAATTGCAAGAAACGTATATTCTTAGTAGGAGATTAGAACGTCCTCGACAAGAAACGGAGGGTCGTTTCGCAAGAGCATTACGCGAATGTGAGCAACATGGTACAATCCAACAAAAATTCAACATTATTTATGATCATGCTTGGACGAGTTATTTTTGGTTTGAGGATATTGATGCAATGTATTCAGATTATTTGAAACTTAAAGATTTCATTAAGGAAGAAATCTCTGTAAATAGATTAGAAAAAATAACAAACATATTGACAAACCTAATTAACGCTTCACGAGCCGACTTATTTGACTCAGAAAAAACCAACACCGAGGTAACCTATATTAAGAATTTAGAACAACAATTACAGCAACAAGTAGATCTAAAACCGTCAAGTTTATTATATCTTCAATTATATATTGCAGAGCAAACACTAATTCAACATGCGTTGAATGGTGAAGAAATAGATAATGATATAGAAATTCTTAAACCATTACTATTGGACATACCACATCACATTGACATTAACTTCGAATCGCAATATGAGATTTTAAGGATTATGCATCAGTTAATTGACGACAATCAGAAATATGACGAACTGATAGATGACCTTACATTTGTACTTCGAAATTCGAAAAAAGACAAAGCGGCGGCAATAGTTGATATGGAGTGTGCCATAGATTTTATGGAAAAAGAGAAATATAAACAGGCGATTAAACATTTTAGTTGTTGCATTCGTGCTTTTGAAAAAGAAGAGTGTTTGACTGAACTCATTAAAACCTCAGGAATGTTGGGATTTGCATTATGGGAATTAGGATTACCTTATAGTGCAGAAGCATATTTTGTCAAAGCAGCATCATTATTGATTAAAGAATATTATACAACTGGTAATATACCTCATCTTCTTCAAACTATTTTACAGCAATTATGTAAAATTGAACTAATGTTAGGCAGGTTGGTCATGTTTTTTAATTGGTATGAATTGATGACAATTATTTCTAACAATGGTATTTATGCAGAAGAAAAACAATATAACGAAACAAACACAATTTATGATGGTGCATGGGCTTGTAGATTTGCTGCATCAGACTTGAATAATCCTATTATAGCAGTTTTACCTGATATTTTAGAAAGAATCAATATGCCGTTATCCACCGAATTTTTAAAGCATAGTTTAGGATACTCCAACGATAGTATTCTGCGTGATTGCTCACAAGAAAAAATGCTTAATCAATCAATATTTGATCAATTCTTGTTCGATTTAAATATTGCCTCAAATGGAGACGCTACACTTCACACAACTGTAAATAATTGCAATTTTCATATCAAATATCATAATACATGCGAAAACCAAATAATTGCAGAAATATTTCTTGCGGCAATTGAGTCTATGCTTGCTACAATGGATATATTTGAAGTCGTAACAATTACCCAAGATGTAAATGTAGAAATAATAGTAACAACTGACAAATCACAATTTAATCAATCGTCAAAAGCAAACAATTATCAACTATTAATCAACAAAACACATACAAATGAAGATTTGTGGAAGTGTATTTCAATGTTTTTTGCACATTATTTCTGTCAAAACTCTATCTTTAAAGAGGATTTCCAAGAAATGATTGAAAACAAACAAAACAAAGAGAAAATTATGGATAGAGTTAATGATTTGTTATACGTAAAACAATCGATATCCAATGTACTTGGCAATTCTTTTAAAAACAAAATTGAAGATTGGCAAAAAATAACTGATAGAATTTACTATTTAAAAAACAAATCATTCGAATATAACCCCCAAAAATATAGAAACGAAAAACAACAAAAAATTTCAATAGCAACAATTAATAAAGATATGAATATATGGAACAATGCAGGATGGAAAGGATGTGGTTTTATATTCGATAGGCAAAATGAGCAACCTCCTATTTTGGGACTTATATTTGACAATATGAAGTTAGGAGAACAAATTGTATCAGAATGGAACCAACAAAAATCTTGTTCGTCGATTGTTATATACATTATTAAGGGTATTAATGCATTACATCCAACATGGTACAGGGTGTGTATTGCCCCATTCTTAAACAAAAATGATTTTACAGATAATCGTTATGTAACGACTTTATGTCGAAAACATACAATGACACCAAATAACAATTTGAATATTAATATTTTTGAACAAATGTACCAACATTTTAATGGTTGTTTAGTAACAGCCATCCAAGTAGGTGATAACAAACAAATCATACTATCAAAGGATTTCAATAATGCGCACATCTTTAATAATGTCGAATTTCGAAATGCATGGGAAATAGGTTTTCATGACATGGCTAAAATTGCATTAGAGGCGAATGATTATCCGTATATCCCTGATGACAAAAAGGATATTGCACCTATTAACGAATTGATTAAATAAATAACATCTACTATTATTCGCACAACAAACTAAGATTATACATCAACCTGCAAAAATCACAATTAAGTGAAAAAACTTGAACAAAGCAATTAGTCTACAATAATCATCCCCACTCCTCCAACAAAAATTTCCACAGCGGCAATATTTTAATCTCGTGGCCGTCGATATTGAGCGTACGGTCTTCGGATTTGGTAACTATAAGGAGTTGATTGCCGGAGAGGAAGTCGGCGGTTTTGATGAGCGAATTAACTTCACGTTCAAACGTATTGGGATTGCTCAGCGAATACGACACTTGCACAAGCATTTTTTGCTGTGGAACATAAAAATCAGTTTCTACATTGCGGTTGTAATAATACAAACCGTCGCCAAACTTTTTGTACAGGTGCACTGCAACTATGTTTTCAAGCAAGGCGGTGTCGGGATTGAACAAAAAGAGGTTCAAAATACCGTTGTCGATAAAATAGTACTTTTTGACAGACTCCCGTTCCGAAAATGGTGCGGCATAGTTATTTACCGAAAACATCAAAAGGGTCTCTTTGAGATAGGTAAAATATTGAATAACAGTATTTATGCTGATTTTATGACCTATCGAGGCAAGGATATTAGTAATGCGGTTGCAGGATACGGGCTGCATAACACTTTCCGCCACTTTGCCTATCATAATGCGCAGAACGTTAGGATTTTTGACAGCGTAGCGCGAAATCAAATCACCAAAAAAAATTTTTTGATACAAACTACTCAGCCACTGACGTTTATCATCGTAGATATTCAATTCAGGGAAACCACCATAATAGAAATACTCGTCGGTTTTGCGAGCCACATCGGTCACTATCTTAGTGTCGTAAATCCAATCCTTTGTATTGATTTTCACCTTGTTGTAATCCAAATACTCTTTCAACGAAAATGGATATACATCTTTGATCAAAAACCTGCCGCCGAGTGTGGTCATTATCTCAGAACTGAGCATCTTGGCGTTGCTGCCGGTAACATAGACCGTATATTTTTGGTCGGCAAGACGGCGCACAAACTTCTCCCACCCCTCAACAATCTGAATTTCATCAAGAAAGAATATCGGCTTTGAATCATAAAGTTGATGATAGGCATTTTTGAGGTTTTCAAAATCCTCTGTCTTAAAATTTATCAGACGGTCGTCCTCAAAATTGATGTATAGAATTTCTTCTTTTCGAGTGCCGGATTTTATGAGTTCCTGTATCCGTTGAAACATAAGGTAAGATTTACCGGCGCGTCGAATGCCAATAAACACATAGTTGCCGTAAGTTTCAAAATGAAACTCACGATACATAAGTTTCACATTCTTAGCGAAATTCTGATTCTCCTTGATAATTCTTTTTAATACTTCGGTGTCCATATCAGCAAAAGTTTAACACCGCAAATATAAAAAAAATTTTCAGTACATTGAACAAATTTTGACAATTTTATTCAGTTTATTGAATAAAATTAACACTTTCTATTCAGTTCACTGAACAAATTTAACCGATTTTATTCAGTATACTGAACAAAATCGCCCATTTTTATTCACTCAACTGAACAAAAATTCCCCTCTATCCTACTGCCTCTTCATACTGCATCGATGCGTCTTCCCATACCGACATTTCGTTTTCGAGTTGTTTTTTGATGGTGTCGTATTGCTCAAAGAGGGACATATCGGTTTGATTTTCGGGGAGTTGGAGTTTGGCTTGAACTTCGGAAAGTTGGGTTTCAAGGTCTTGAATGCGCTGCTCCGATTTCTCAACGTTGGATTTGAGTTTGCGAAGAAGTTTTTCACGCTCCTTTTTGGCAAAATAATCCACCTTGCCTGATGATACGGGTGTTGTAGAGACGGTGTGCACACCGTCTCTACCGGAAATACCGTCGGAACCATTAGAACCGTTTGTGGCGGCAGAATTTGATTGAGATTTTTGGGTAGAAACGTTTTTCACATTCCCTCCTGCGGCTTCAAATTCCTTCATATTCTGCAATTTCTTCTTTTCAAGGAAGTAATTGATGTCGCCTTTGTACTGCTTGATTTTATGGTCGCGGAATTCGTAAACAGTTTCGGCAAGTCCGTTGAGAAAATCACGGTCGTGCGATACAAGAATAATTGTGCCGTCGTACGCCAAAAGAGCCTGTTTGAGAATATCCTTAGAACGGATGTCAAGGTGGTTGGTAGGTTCGTCGAGCACGAGGAGCGAATAGGGCTGAAAGAGAAGTTTTGCCATCTCCAAACGAGCACGCTCGCCACCAGAAAGCACCTTAACTTTTTTGTCAATATCCTCACCGCCAAAGAGAAACGCTCCAAGAATATCACGTACCTTGGTACGCATATCACCGGTAGCAATGTCGTCGAGAGTTTGAAAAACGGTCTTGTTGAGGTCTAACAGTTCGTCTTGATTTTGAGCATAATAGCCAATAGAAACGTTGTAACCTATTTTGAGTTCGCCGTCGTAGGGAATCTGACCAATAATGCAACGGCTAAAAGTGGTTTTACCCTCGCCGTTACGACCCACAAAGGCAACCTTTTCGCCACGTTCGAGCACAAACTCAACATCATCTAACACCACCTTTTCGCCAAACGC
>JAGCYI010000105.1 GCA_017960885.1 Bacteroidales bacterium | reverse complement strand
TGTTGGCTGTAACGCTGCACCACTTCGGGCATTCCGCCGACAATCGTGTATTGATTGAAAAGCGAAATCAATTCGTTGTGCATTGGCACGCTATACAATGGATTATCAAGTAATTGCAAAAAGTTTTGCTTGCCCATAGCCACTGCAAATTCTCGGAACGAGCACGGACGCAAAGCCATATACTGCACCCTTCCAACAGGAAACGATGCATTAACGTCAACGATGTTTTCTAACAACGAACCTGCCGCAATTATATGCAAATCAGGATGTTCTTCGTAAAAATAACGCAACAGTGCAATTGTTTTTGGCGAGTTTTGAATCTCGTCGATAAATATTAGCGTCTTACCATTTTTACGAACTTTGCCAACGGCGGCAAACATCAAGTTGATTTTGTCGTCAAGAGGCATCTCCTGTTCCAAAGTCTCTTTATGAGAAGTTTTTTCAAGGTTGAAATACAGGTAGTTGTCATACGATTTACCAAAATTGTTGACAATAGTAGTCTTGCCCACCTGCCTTGCTCCACGAAGGATAAGCGGCTTGCGGTATTCGCTGTTTTTCCATTTTTCCAACTCTTGTATTGCAGTACGTTCTATCATAATGCGTTATGTTTTGATTCACGTTGCAAATATAACAAGATCGGAGGATAAAAACAAGAAAAAGTGTAAGAAATCGGAGGATGAAATTGCAAAAAAGTGTATGAAATCGGAGGGTAAAATATTAAAAACGAAAATAATTCCATATTTACATTATTTTTTGTAACTTTGCGAGTGTAATCAATCACCAAACTATGATTTATCCTTCTGTTGGACAATATACTGAGGCAATCAAGTTGGCGGAGCAATCTCCCGAAGATTATTTCGCCACGATGACTACGCTTCAACCGGTTTTGGGAGCGGACGGCAACCCCGTGATGAGTAGCGGAAATTTTGCGGTGGTCTTCAAGATGGTTGACCAAAACGACGGCAAGTTTTACGCCCTCAAATGCTTCACCCGCGACCAAGAGGGCAGAGACGAAAGTTACAGGCTCATTGCCGACGAACTTCAAGACGTTTCTTCGCCGTATATTACTAATATTCAATATCTTGAAAAAGAACTTTTTGTAGATAGCAATACCGACGAAAACGAATTTCCCGTCCTTCTGATGGATTGGGTTGAGGGCGAAACGTTGGATAAATACATCAAAAATCATATCTCCGAACCTTTGTGTTTGGAAATGCTTGCCTGTGATTTTGCGTATTTGGTGGATTGGCTTTTGAAACAGCCCTTTGCCCACGGCGACCTCAAACCCGACAATATTCTCGTAAAAGACGACGGCTCGCTTGTGCTTATCGACTACGACGGAATGTACGTTCCAAAAATGCGCTGTCAAAAAGCCCGTGAACTCGGTTCGCCCGATTTCCGCCATCCGCGACGCACCGAAGACGATTTCGACGAACATATCGACGATTTTGCCATTGTAACGCTTTTACTTACCATTAAGGCTATTGCCTTGAATCCTAACATTTTAGAAGATTGCAATGCCAAAGATTGCGTACTTCTCCACACCCAAGATTTTTCAAACCTTGCCCAAAGCGCAGCAAATCAAAAACTTCAAGAATTGATTTATGATAAGATTTTTGCCAGGATTTATGCGATGTTTGTGGTGGTTTTGGCGGAGAAGGTGATGGATGTGGCGATGTTGGCGAGTGTGGTGGGAAAAATGGATAGAGATGAGATTGCGTATCAATATGCGGATTTTTTACGCAGTGTTTTTTGGGACGACAAAAAAGCATATCGCATTTTTGAAAATTTGGCAGCAAAAGGTCATACAAATGCTCAGATTTCGTTATCCTATTATTTATTAAATGGAATATGTTGTGAGAAAAACAAAGACGTTGCATTGTCTTTATTTAAATTTTTTGCTGATCTTGGAAATGCAAAAGCACAATATTATTTGGGGTATTGTTATAATACAGGTAATGGTGTTGCACAAGATTACAAACAAGCCGTTAAATGGTACACCAAATCGGCAGAACAAGGTAATAAATATGCTCAGTACGATTTAGGTTATTGTTATGACCGTGGACAAGGCATTGATAAAGATGATAAAAAAGCCGTTGAATGGTATACAAAAGCAGCGGAACAAGGTCATCGGTTCGCTTCTGAGGCTTTGGATGCGTATTATCCACAAGATAATGGTGGAAACCAAGACCATCAAGACACCGTTGAACAGTATGCGAAGGCAGCGGAGCAAGGAGATATAAATGCTCAGTTTAATTTGGGTGTGTGTTATGCTAACGGTCAAGGCATAGAACAAGACTATCATAAAGCCGTTGAATGGTTTACAAAAGCGGCAAATCAAGGTCACGTAGATGCACAACTCAATTTAGGAGATTGCTATTTGAGTGGGCAAGGTGTGGAACGAGATGATGTTAAAGCGGTGGAGTGGCTTACAAAGGCAGCAGAACAAGGATATTCCGCGGCACAAAACCTCTTGGGGATTTGTTATTATTATGGTAAAGGAGTTGAAAATAATTATCAAGCAGCCGTTAAATGGTTTACAATGGCTGTGGAACAAGGAGATGCAAATGCACAAAATAATTTGGGCATTTGCTACGCAAATGGGGATGGCGTTGCACCGGATTATAATAAAGCCGTTGAATTGTTCACTAAGGCAGTGGAACAAGCAAATGATAATGCGTTTCGTAATTTGGATTTATGCACAGAAACAGGTGGACGCTGTTATAATCTAGGCGAAGAATTATACACAATGTCATCAATTAAACGAGGTATTAAGATAAAAAAAGCAATATTAAATTCTAAACGAACTGACAATGTTATTAATGATGATGAGTTACCATTTTAATGCATTTATTTTTGTTTAGTTTGTGAATAAATGAGTATTTTTGCAGAAAACAATATCATTATGGAATACGAAAAATATATTGTACCAATTTATACAAGTCAAGAATCTAAAACTGAGCCCGACGAAAATGATTTCAACGGCAATGGTATTATTATAGGAAAATTTCTTATAACAGCAGGTCACGTTGTTATGAACGATGATATTCCTGTAAATACTATTGAAAACGTTTGGTTTAAATATAACAATGTGCCTTACAAATTGAGTGAATCCCCAATTTATTATGAGTATGACAAACCATATCAAGTAATTGGATGTTCAACATTACAAAAACTTGATTTAGCGATTTATGTTATTGAGACGGAAATAAACAGTCCAATTGAATTTGTAAATGACACAGACGACTATAAATACAGAGATTGTTCATATTATGGTTATACTATGAACGAAGATTCAAATCAATTAGACTTTGATGTTGTTGACCAAATGCAGGTTTATTTAAAAGCAACTGAACGCCGAGGTGATTGTTGTTATTATATTGATAATTGCTATGAAGTTTCAACTAATTATTTGTTTAAAAAGGGGAATAGTGGAGGATCGATTTTTCAAAATGACAGATTTGTTGGGCTATTTGTTGCACTTCCTTATGATGAAAATCATAATCCATTAACCAATAAATACAGATGCGTATCGGCAAAATACATTAACAATATAATTCAATCATTGCAATGCTCTTAATCGCCTCAAAACATTGTAAGCCTGAAAACCTCTTAAAAAAGTACCCAAACGCCATCCTTGCGGATGTTACGAGTCAGGCGAAGGACGGGTTAGTGAAACTCAGTCCGTTTTATCCTCACGGCGGTATTCCGGTGCCGTTTAGCGAGGGCGTTACCGCTATGTGCGTGGAGGCGGTTTGGCAGGGGCTGAAAGTGTTTGAAAACTGCGGCATCGACACAGAACTTTTCAAAAACGACTCTATGCGGAATATCAAGCGCACCGTCAGAAAATTTGGCAAGCCGCTCGGACATCAAAAGGGCGTTTTCTGCACCGAACTTTTGGGTTATATCGAGGCACGAAAACTGATTTATGTGCCTACATATCTGTGGGTTTTGGAACACAAAGTACAGGATATTATACACCGAATGGCGGAGGCAAGCAAAAAACAGACAATAATTTTGCTCGATTACGACACCAACGCCGACATCGAAAACGCATCAAAACCGCTTTCACACGCCTCATTGATAATGCGTTACGTGGATAGTCTGAACCAAAATTATCAACCAACTTTATTCTAAACATTCTGGAAAAGAAAGAGAATTGCACAGAATTTCAGAATATTGTCAACAGCCACAATATCAAGAAGTTGTATCATTTTACCGATTTCGACAATCTTGAATCTATCATCAAGCACGGCGGACTTTATTCGTGGGCAGATTGTCAGGCGAAGGGAATCGACATTCCCAAGCCCGGCGGCAGCGATGTTTCGCGCAGTTTGGATTCTCGGGACAATCTGCAAAACTATGTCCGCGTAAGTTTCACCCAAAAACATCCTATGATGTACGTGGCGATGAACGACGGCAGGATTTCAAACCCCGTTATCCTCGAAATCGACCCCGAAGTGATTTGTTGGCGCGATACCAAATTTGCCGACCGAAACGCTGTGAAAAATGGCGCAAACATCGGCGGCTCTCTGTCGGATTTCAAAAAGATACATTTCGACACCGCCCTTACCGACAAGTATTTTGACATTTCGCCCGACGAACAGCCTTATTATCAGGCAGAAATACTTGTTAAAAATCATATTCCGCTGTCGATGATTAAGAACATTGGCAATTTTGGAATTTCGATACCGTCGCAACCACAAAAACTGCAAATCAAAAATCCGTACACCGCCCAAATCACCCGCAACACGCCCACGGCATTTATTTTCCTTGTTGATCAATCGGTAAGTATGAAAAACATGACGTCGCTTTTTGGCGAGGAAATGTCTATGTCAGAGGCTGTTGCACTTATCATCAATCGTCAAATCAACGAACTTGTGCTTCGCTGCATCAAAACCGACGAAGTACGCCATTATTACGACATTGCTGTAATTGGCTATGGCGAAGAGGCTTACAGTATTTGGGGCGGAGAGTTACAGGGTCGTGATTTTGTGTCGCCGCAAGAATTGAAAGACAATCCATTCCGAAAAATCATTGTTCAAGAACCCAAGCGCACTCGCTCAGGCGTTGTAATGCGCGAGGTTGAAAAGGTTCAGTGGATAGAGCCGCGTTGCGACGGACATTGGACTCATCTGCACAAGGCTTTTGACTATGCCCGACGGTTGTTGGAGCAATGGATGGATCATCATCACGAGCACGACTGTTATCCGCCCACAATCATCAACATCACTGACGGTCAATTTAACCACGCCACCAAAGAATCTATCCTTCAACAAGCCAACGAGTTAAAGTCGATGTTTACCAACGATGGCAACGTGATTTTGTTTAATATTCATATTTCGGCAGACCAAGGCATCAGTCTTTCGTTCCCCACCGAAAAGAGCGAACTCAATGGCAACGCCTACGCCGAAACGCTGTTTGAAATGTCGAGCCTATTGCCTTTGCGCTACAATTCTGAAATAGCCAAAATGCGCTCAGGCAGTCCCGACAAGCGTCATTCGGCAATGGCTGTCAACACCGATGGAGCCACTTTGATAAAGATTATGGACATTGGAACGCCCACAAATATAAGTCAAAACCAATGAAAAAAATATTCACACTTGGCAAAATAGGCGAAAACTCTGTAAATGAGGATGCTGCATTGTTAACCGACGAAGTTTTGGCGGTGTCGGACGGTGCGGGCGGCGGCGGTCTTTATGCCGAAAAATGGTCGCGTTATCTTTTGGACAAACTCCCTAAAACGCCG
>JAGCYI010000104.1 GCA_017960885.1 Bacteroidales bacterium | reverse complement strand
GTTTCAATCTGAGCCTTGTACTTTTTAAGACTGTCGCGGTTGGCGGCTTTGGTCTTTTTCAACTGTTCCATCAACTGAACCACTTCGGCGCGGTTTTGTTCAAGTTGTGCGCTGAGGGTGTCGTTGTTGATTTTCAGTTCGTCGTAACTCTTAACGATGAGTTCCATCTCGTGGTTGAGAGAGTCTTTTTCTACCACACCAGCCTCTATCTGATTGATGAGTTCGTTGGTGTGCTGTTTGGTGCTGTACATATTGATTAACAGAGCGATAATCACAACCGCTTCTGCAATTGCCACCCACATCATTACCTTGTTAGATGAGGTGTTTCCTGAGGTAATATTGTTCTCTTGCATAATTAATAGTTAATATATAAAAAGTTGCGGCAAAAATACATTTAATTTGCTATTCAAAAAAATTAATTTTTCTAAACAAAATCATCGCCCAACGAGATTTTTACCTCGTTTACCACCTGTTTGATGTTTTGTTCGTCTTTGAGGGGCATTATGAGTATCATTCCGTCGCTCTCTGCCACGATATAATCTTTGAGACCGTCGATAACCATAATTTTGGCGTCGCTGCTGCTAACGATACATCCCGACGAGTTGCGCACAAAGATGTTTTTGCCCACCGACACATTGCCGTCGCGGTCGCGTTTTGAGTTTTCGTAAAGCGAGCCCCAAGTGCCGAGGTCGCTCCAAAGAAACTTGGCAGGGATAACATATACGTTGGGGTAATTTTCCATAATGCCGTAATCAATTGATATTGACGTACATTCGGGGTAAATGCGGTTGATAAAGTCGCGTTCTTGCGGTGTGTTGTAGATGCCGAATCCGCTGTTGAACATTGTGTCGATTTCGGGCAGAAGTTGCTGAAATGCAAGCACTATGCTCTTTACGTTCCAAATAAAGATTCCTGAGTTCCAATAAAACTCACGGCTCTCCAAAAACACCTTAGCCATCTCTAATTCCGGCTTTTCGGTAAAGGTTTTTACTTTGAGAACGTCTTTTTGGATAGAAAGCGCCTCGTCGGCAGCCACATCTATTTGAATATATCCGTAGCCTGTTTCGGGACGTGTGGGCATTATGCCGAGGGTCAAAAGGCAGTCGGATTTTTTGGTAAAATTCAATCCTATATTAATAGTGTCAACAAATTGGGTTTGGTCGCCGATAAAATGGTCGCTTGGCGACACCACAATGTTGGCATCGGGGTTGATGTCCATAATTTTGTAGCACGCGTAGGCAATGCAGGGCGCAGTGTTGCGGCGGAGTGGTTCAAGAAGAATGTTCTCCTTACGAATGTCGGGAAGTTGCTCTCTTACAAGGTCTTCGTAAATTTCGCCAGTTACTACAAAAATATTTTCGGGTCGGCAGATTTTTAAAAATCTGTCCCAAGTTTGCTGTATAAGCGTGCGGCCTGTGCCGAGTATGTCTAAAAACTGTTTGGGATAATTGGTGCGGCTGCGGGGCCAAAAACGGCTTCCGATTCCGCCTGCCATTATCACGCAATAATTGTTGGAGTCAAGATTGTCCATTTTTTTTCTGTTTTATTTTTTGCAAAAGTAAGTCAAATAAATATTATTGCAAACAATTTTTTAATCTAAAAAAAATGTATCTTTGCAGTCTCAAACAGAATTTAGATAAAATACAAACAATATGGCAGAAAACAAAGAATATAAAAGGATACTTGTTACATCGGCGTTGCCATACGCCAACGGTCCTATTCACATTGGACATATGGCGGGAGTGTACATTCCCTCAGATATTTACGTAAGATACCAACGTCAGCGTGGACGCGATGTTATTCACGTTTGCGGATCCGACGAACACGGTGTGGCTATCACTATGCGCGCCCGCAAGGAGGGTACTACTCCCAAGGCAATTATCGACAAATATCACGAACTCAACAAAAAGGCTTTTGAAGATTTTGGAATTAGTTTCGACATATATTCGCGCACAAGTTGCGACGTGCACACCGAAACATCGCAAGAAATTTTCAAAACCCTCTACAACAAAGGCATTTTTGTAGAAAAAACCACCAAGCAATATTACGACGAGGAGGCTCATCAGTTTCTTGCCGACCGCTATATTATGGGCACCTGTCCTCACTGCGGCAATCCCGACGCTTACGGCGACCAATGCGAAAAATGCGGCACATCGCTCGACCCTACCGACCTTGTAAACCCCCGCAGTACCATCTCGGGCAGCCAACCTGTGCTCAAAGAAACAAAGCATTGGTATATGCCTCTCGACAAATATCAGCAGTTTCTTGAAAAATGGATTCTCCAAGACCATAAGAATTGGAAAGTAAACGTCTACGGACAGTGCAAGAGTTGGCTCGACCAAGGTCTTCAACCCCGTGCCGTAAGCCGCGACCTCGATTGGGGTATTCCCGTTCCCGTAGAAGGCGGTGAGGGCAAGGTGCTCTACGTTTGGTTTGATGCTCCTATCGGCTATATCTCTTTCACAAAGCAACTTACCAAAGATTGGGAAAAATATTGGAAGAGTCCCGACACCAAACTCGTTCACTTTATCGGCAAGGACAATATTGTTTTCCACTGCATTGTGTTCCCCGCAATTCTCAATGCCGAAGGTACTTACATTCTCCCCGACAATGTTCCTGCCAACGAGTTTCTCAATCTCGAAAACGACAAGATTTCCACTTCGCGAAATTGGGCTGTTTGGCTGCACGAATACAACGAGGATTTCCCCGGCAAACAAGACGTACTCCGCTATGTATTAACGGCTAACGCTCCCGAAACCAAGGACAACGATTTTACTTGGAAAGATTTTCAACAGCGCAACAATAGCGAACTTGTGGCTGTGCTCGGCAACTTTGTAAACCGCTCTTTGGTGCTCACTGCCAAATATTTCGACAACATTGTTCCTCAACCGGGCGAACTTACCGAAAACGACAAAAACACTCTCGCTCAGATTGCCACAATCAAAGCCGACACCGAAAACAGTATCGAGGCTTACCGTTTCCGCGAGGCTTTGAATAATGCTATGGGTCTCGGTCGCCTTGGCAATAAATACATCACCGAGCAAGAGCCGTGGAAGGTGGCAAAAACCGATATGGAACGCGTAAAGACTATCCTTTATGTAAACCTTCAAATAACCACCGCTATTGCCACTGTGTTAGAACCATTTCTTCCTCACACAAGTTCTAAGTTGATTGAGTTCCTCAACCTCGACAAAATTGTGGCTTGGGACGAGATTGGTAAGGGCGAACTTATTGCTCCTGGTCATAAACTCAACAAGAGTGCGCTCCTTTTTGAACCTATCACCGACGAGGTTGTGCAGGCTCAGGTAGACAAACTCAACGCCACAAAGTTGGCAAATCAAAAATCTGCCTTCAAGCCCGCTCCTCAAAAACCGAATATCTCTTTCGACGACTTTACCAAGGCTGACATCCGCACCGCCACCATCATTGCCGCCGAAAAGGTAGCCAAAACCACCAAGTTGCTCAAACTTACAGTTGACACCGGCATCGACACCCGCACTTTGGTTTCGGGCATAGCCGAGCATTACGACCCTGAAAAAATCATCGGCACCAAAATACTGATGATTGTTAACCTCGAACCCCGCAAAATCAAAGGCATCGAAAGTCAAGGAATGATTCTCTGCGCCGTTGCTGCCGACGGAGGCTACCACCTCTGCGCCCCCGACGCCGAAATCGAAAATGGCTGCGAGGTGAAGTAGGGATTTTTTATGTATTTATATCCCGCCAAAACACGATTTTTTTTGCTGTTTTGGCGGGATATAATTTTTTTATTCCGCCAAAACTGACTTTTTTTTGTGGTTTTGGCGGGATATAATTAAAAACCATCAATCCACCCTACTCTGATGTCGTCCACAGCGGTATTTTAAAATGTTGTAACATTGAAAGATATGTTGTTCAACGAATCGAATAGAACTTTTTTTGAACAATAATTAAGGCGAGAGGAATGAAATGAAGAAATCTCCTTACAGATTTTTTGTTCCCTTGCAGTTTGGGTAATTGGCGCAGCCCCAAAACTCGCGTCCTGAATTTGAACCACGTTTGGCAATGTGTTTTATCATAACGCCTCCACAAATCGGGCACGACGGAGCACCTCCTTGTTCGGCTTGTTGTATTTGAGAGTCTCGTCGTTCTTGTGTGAGGTTTTCAGTAAAGCCGCCTTCTTGTTTGAAAGTGTCAAGTTGAGAGCCAATCATCTTCTGCAACATACTAATTGTACGATTAATCAGCATCATTAGTGAGTTGAGGCAAACATCAATATTTGGATGCTCAATCCACGGTGCAAATTTTTGGTATTCATTTTTGATCCGCATCCAAGCGTCATATTCAATGTTGGTTGTATAATTAGGCGGGGCAATTTGCAATAGATTGAAGTTCTTGTAGTTGTCTGATTCTTTAAGCCAAGGAGTAACATTATTGGCAAGCGAAAAACTGAAATAGTCGCCCAATAGTTCGCTTAAACTTGCTCGTGCCACATCGGTCAGTTTCATCTCGGTTTCCTTTGATGTTTGCCGTCTACTACTACCCTCAGCAACATTTGCCACCGCTGAACGTGCTGCCATCGTCATTTGATCAAACATTCTGCCACAAGGATCATTTTTAAGGTTCAGATGTTTTTTGCAAAACACAAGTGTTGCCTGTTGAATTATGTTTGCAAAAATCCAAGCATCAAGAAAATAGTAACCTTTAACTGATTTTATAGTGATTGCCATAGGTCGTGCGTTTTGTTTATGAATTTTCGAATAATCGAAAATTCGAATATATGAATAATCGATTTAGTTTGACAAAAGTAACAAAAAAACTGCACAATCAAAAAAAGAAGTCAGTGGCACAATTCTACATCAACTGATCCATTCCAAAAAATATCATAGCCCCATAGAGGTAGAATCTTATATACCTCGACAAACCGAAGATAAGTGTTTGTTTTAGAGGATATTTTACCATTCCGGCGGCTAAGGTGGTGGTGGCGAAGGGAAGGGGAAAGAGCGCGGCGAGGATTATGATGATGCCGCCCCATTTGCGTATGCGCTCAAAAAACACTGCGTTGCGGTTTTCGAGCCAACGGCGAAAGCGTGGAAACTTTAATGCTATCTTGCCAATAAAATATGCATTCATTCCGCCTATGTAGGATATTGTGCCAAGGATTGTGAGCCACAGAAGCGGTGCGTTAAACTTGTCGCTCCACATAATAAACAGGTCGGGCGGTATCCATCCAAGCACCGTTTCTGAAATAAGAAATAGCGTGAGTACGCCCGGCGTATCGTGACTAAAAATATAGTCTTCGATAATTTGTGACAGATTGAAGAAATGATTGAGCAATAATACAATACCAACTATTATTGCAATTATTACTAAAAGTTTAATTACGATTTGCCCCATAAACTTATAGAGCCCTGTGCGCTTGTTGTAGGCGTGGCGGATGCGGAGTTTTTCTGCAAACGATTTCTCTATTTTTGACATTTCGGTTACCTATTTATTTGCCGCAAAATTACTCAAAAATTCTTATCTAACATAAAAAACTTTGCCGTCTACCTTGGTTGGTATTTTGTAGTTGGCGCTTTCAACGTTGATTTTGTCGGTGTAGACGGTTTCGTTACCGCCCTGATTTACTTTAATTTGCGAGGTAACGGCTTTGAGTGATGTGTAATTGTTATTTTTTTGATACTCAACGGTTGCGGTGATTTCGGCATTGTTGGGCTCGGTAGATTCCATCGACAATGAGTGTGGCGTAAAGTTGCTAACTATTAACGTGTAAGAGCAAGATTTTACGTCGAATGTGGTTTTGTCTACCAGTATTGTGCCTGTATATTTTTTCGGGTTTAATGCGCCTGTACTCAGAAGGTTAAGATTGTTGCAGGTGAACTCAATCAATGCTGTGTTGGCATCGCCGCCGTCTTGCTTTATGCGGTAGTCAAAATCTGAAAAATGCTCTTCGTTGATAAAATTTAGTTTGTAACGCATTACGTCAAAGCCATTTGCAATGTCGAAACGGATAGTGCCGCCATCGTAATCGTTTACCTTAAAATTG
>JAGCYI010000011.1 GCA_017960885.1 Bacteroidales bacterium | reverse complement strand
TGTAGGCAATGTGTGCGGCGGCGGTGTTGCCGTCGCAGGTCATAAACTTTTTGTCTTTTGCCATAATGCTTTATAAATATTATTTGTTTGAATTTTTACTCTTTAAATATATAGGCGCAAAGTTAGGAAAAAAAATTTTTACTGAGTAGATTTTTTGCAAAAAAATAATTCCACCCTACGAATCTATCACACAAATTTTATAATTTGTTCAGTGTACTGAATAAATTTTGCATTTTTTGTTCAGTGTACTGAAAACTTTTTGTATCTTTGTCAAAAAATATAAAGATTTATGGACAAAGAAATACTCAAAAAACTGATTCGCGAAAAATATCATAGTTACCAAAAGAAGATGACAGAACTCTGGAAATAGACGGCACAACAATAGAGGTGTTGCCTGTATGGAAATTCCTATTAGAGGATTATATTTAGCACAACACAAAAAAATCCCGACAGTAAAACCTGCCGGGATTTTTTGTTATAATCAATCAAAGATTAAGCTTGGGGATTTTCGCCACCGTTGTTGCGGGGACGGAAATTGCCGTTGCCATTGCCGCCTCTGCGGTCGCCGCCACGGAAATTGCCACCGCGGTCGTTGCGGTCGCCACCACGGTTGAATCCGCCTTGACGACGGTCGCCACTCGGACGACGCTCGCCTTCGGGACGTGCAGGACGCTCTACGTAGCCTTCGGGTTTGGGAAGGAGTTCACGGTGCGAAAGACGGAGTTTGCCGCTCTTCTTGTCTACTTCGAGAAGCTTAACCTCGATTTCGTCGCCTTCGTGGAGTACGTCTTCAACGTTTTCGATGCGTTTCCAATCGATTTCAGATACGTGGAGGAGTCCCTCTTTGCCGGGGAGAATCTCAACAAATGCTCCGAAAGATTGAATAGATGTAACTTTGCCTTTGTATGTTTCGCCAACCTCGGGTTCTGCCACGATAGCCTTGATGCGTGCAGTAGCGCGTTCCATATCTTCTTTGTTAACGGCTGCAATGCAAACAATGCCCTGATTGTCAACCTCATCGATAGTGATAACGGTGTTGGTGTCGGCTTGAATTTCTTGGATAACCTTCCCGCCGGGTCCGATAACTGCGCCGATGTAATCTTTTGCAATAGAGAATTTCTCCATGCGGGGAACAAACGGCTTGTAGTCGGCACGGGGCTCTGCGATAGTCTGCAACATAATGCCGAGGATGTGAGCACGGCCTTCCTTAGCCTGCTGCAAAGCCTTAGCAAGAATTTCGTAACTCAAACCGTCTACCTTGATATCCATCTGGCAGGCAGTGATACCGTCGCGAGTACCTGTTACCTTAAAATCCATATCGCCAAGGTGGTCTTCGTCGCCAAGAATATCGGAGAGAACAGCGTATTTATCTGATTCAGTGTCGGTAATAAGACCCATTGCAATACCCGAAACAGGTTTGCGGAGCTTAACGCCGGCATCCATCAATGCAAGACAGCCGCCGCATACCGAAGCCATCGATGATGAACCGTTAGATTCCAAAATATCTGATACTACACGGATAGTGTAGGGATTTTCTTCGGGAGAAGGAAGCACCTTTTTGAGTGCGCGGTGAGCCAAGTTTCCGTGACCGATTTCGCGACGCGAAACACCACGCGAAGCTTTTGCCTCGCCAGTGGCAAACGGCGGGAAATTGTAGTGGAGAAGGAATGTGTTGCGACCCTGCTCCAAAACGTCGTCGATAATCTGCTCGTCGAGCTTGGTGCCGAGTGTACAGGTGGCAAGGCTCTGAGTTTCACCACGGGTAAACACTGCCGAACCATGAGCCGAGGGCAATACATCAGCCTCGCACCAAATAGGACGAATCTCATTGGTTTTACGGCCATCAAGACGGATACCTTCGTCCAAAATCAAGCGGCGTACAGCAGTACGGAGCGAATCGTCGAAGTAACGGTCGATAAGAAGTTTTTTCTCTTCGAGTTCCTCCTCGGTAAGACCGAGCGAAGCCTCAAAGTCTTCTTTGATTTTGTCGAAAGCGTCGGCACGCTCGTGTTTGGGAAGAGCGAGCTTGGCTGTGTCGTATATTTTCTGATAAAGTTCTTTGTCGATTTTCTCTTTGAGTTCGGGATCAGAAATCTCGGGTTCGTATTCACGTTTTGTGATACCCATCTCCTCAGCGAGCTCTTTCTGCAAGGTGCACATAGGTTTGATAGCATCGTGAGCGGCCTTGATAGCCTCGAGCATTTCGGCTTCAGAAACCTCGTTCATCTCGCCTTCCACCATCAGGATGTTGTCGTAAGTAGCACCTACCACGAGTTCGATGTCAGCCTTTTCGTTCTGCTCGAAAGTGGGGTTGATAACCATCTTGCCGTCAACACGTGCCACGCGTACTTCAGAGATGAACTCCTGAATCGGAACGTCAGAAACAGCCAGAGCGCACGAAGCGGCAAATCCGGCGTAAGCGTCGGGCATTGTCTCCTTGTCGGCAGAGATAAGGTAAACGTTTACGAAAGTTTCAGAGTGATAGTCTTTTGGGAAGAGAGGACGCAACGCACGGTCGATAAGTCTTGCGGTGAGGATCTCATGCTCCGAGGGTTTGCCCTCGCGTTTGAGGAATCCGCCCGGGAAACGTCCATTGGCGTAATATTTTTCTTGGTATTCAACGGTAAGCGGCATAAAGTCGGCTTCCGGATTTGAGTCTTTGCTTGAACAAACGGTGGCGAGGAGCATTGTGTTGCCCTGACGCAGTACTACCGAGCCGTCGGCCTGCTTAGCCAACTTTCCGGTCTCGATCGATACTTTGCGTCCGTCGCCGAGGTCGATTTCTTTTGTAAATATGTTCATACTGTCTTATATTAGGGGGCGGGTAGAATGCCCTGATGTGATTTTCTTAAAAAAAATAAAGGAAAGGCGCCTTAACTGATTGAAGGCTGCCTTTCCTTTCAAAATTATTTTCTCAGGTTGAGTGCCTTGATAAGTGCTCTGTAACGCTCAATGTCTTTGCGTTTGAGATAGTCGAGCAACGAACGCCTCTTACCTACCAACATAGTCAATGCTCTTTTAGTACCGAAGTCCTTGTGATTTTTTTTCAAGTGTTCGGTTAAGTGCTGAATACGGTAGGAAAATAAGGCAACCTGGCTTTCAACAGATCCGGTGTCTGTATTAGACTTTCCGTAGGAATACTTTCCGAAAATTTCTTTTTTCTTTTCAGCGTCCAAATACATAATGTAAATGTTTAATTTAAAATCAATAATATATTACTTCTATTTTCGGGCGCAAAGTTA
>JAGCYI010000103.1 GCA_017960885.1 Bacteroidales bacterium | reverse complement strand
GTATTGGTGAAAGCGAATCCGAGCATATTGTGCTTGGCGGCGTAGATGGTGAAATATTCTGCCGCGCCAAAATGCGACGAGTTTCGCACTGCGCAACATCCTGAACCGTTTTTTGAAGCCATATCAATGCAGAAATCCATTGCGAAACGTCCTGCGTGGTGACCTATTGCGCCGTCGGCGTCGATAAGTTTGGCAGAGCCGCTGTCTTTGATAATTCTAAATTGCGGTTTGCGGTTTATTCTGCCTAATTGAAAACCTTCTAAGTAATGCGGAAACAGCGCAAGACCGTGCGTATCAATACCTTTGAGCGAAGCGTCAATAATGCTTTCGGTCAAATGGTCGATAGATTCTTGGTCTACGCGGTTCTCTTTAAGTATTCGGCGGATAATTTCAGCCGTTTTTTTGTGATCGAGGTATCTCATCTTTTTAGCAAATGTGTTATTTATTTGCTACAATTATTTTACCAAAGTTCCAATTTTTTCGCCGTTTATTACTTTTTTCAAGTTGCCTTTTTTAGTCATATCAAAAACCATAATCGGCATTTTGTTTTCGCTGCACAGGGCAAACGCTGTGAGGTCCATCACTTTGAGTTTGCGGCTGATAGTTTCGTCGTAAGATATTTCGTTGAATTTTATAGCATCGGGGAATTTCATTGGGTCTTTGTCGTAAATGCCGTCTACCTTGGTACCTTTGATAAGGATGTCGGCATTGATTTCAACTGCACGGAGGGCTGCTGCACTGTCGGTAGTAAAGTATGGATTACCTGTTCCGCCTGAGAAAATTACCACGTGTCCTTTTTCTAATGCGTGAATGGCGCGGTTTCTTGAAAATCTTTCGGCGTAAGGCTCCATCAATGTGGACGTTAGCACTTTTGCTTTTCCGCCAAGAGCCTCAATCTCGCTTTGAATAGCAATGGCGTTGATAGTGGTGGCAAGCATTCCCATACTGTCGCCCTTGGTGCGTTCAATGCCCTTGCTTGTGCCGGTGAGTCCGCGGAAAATGTTTCCTCCGCCCACAACTATTCCCACTTGAACGCCATCGTTGGTAAGTTCCAAAATTTCTTTTCCAAATTCTTCGAGCGTAGAGGCGTTGATGCCGTAATGATCTTCGCCGGCAAGTGCTTCGCCGCTGAGTTTCAATAATATGCGTTTGTATTTTACCATTTGTGCTGTGTTTATAAGTTTTAGATTTAATGCAAATGTACGAATTAATATAATATGTCGATTAATTTTTTTACCTTTGCCCTGTATTATTTAATCAATTAATTTTTTATAATTATGAAAATCAACTATTTAACAATTTTGTGTGCATCGGCTGTTTTGGCAGGATGCGCATCAAACAATTCAAATCAAAACGCTCAGAATGTAGATTCAACTGCCTCCGCCGCCACTGAAACCAAATCAGAATCTCAGGTATTAGACGACGGTATCGATTGGGAAAAACCACTTTATTCGCTTGACGAAAAGGGAGATACATCCGATGTGTATCAATACAATGCTGCCGGCAAACTTGTTAAGCACAGTAACTATTACGAAAAACATTTAATGTCGGGAAGTAAATATTATTACGATGCCGCCGGTAACGACACTTCTTGTGTTTCATTTTTCGTAGACGAAAGTCAGGAATTGCCCTGCGGAGGTTTTTCCAAAAAATTCGATTCGCAAAACCGTGTTATTGCCTACGAAATGGATGGCGAATCTGATTCAGAATCCGCCACATACCGCTATGAGGGCAACAAAAAAATCACTGAGTCAGAATCATCCCTTTCGGAGTGTATCTATAAAGAAGTTATTGAAACCTATTTTGATGCCGATGGAAACGATACTTTGGTTATAAATAAATCGCAGTTGGTTCGCGAAGCGTCCGATACCGACCCCGACTACTCTGTTAAGCCCGATATTTTTACCACCCGCAATACCTACGTAACCATCAACGGCAAGAGGGTTTTAAAATCATCGGTTACCAACAAGGAGACCAAAGACGGGAAAAAATTTGTTTTTTCTAAGGAGGATAACGAATACGACCAATACGGCAGGTTGACCAAAAATATTTGTGTTTCGGATCAGGGCAACGGCGATCCTGCCACTACCGATACTTACACTTATTCTTACGATGGCAACTGCAAAACCGATTACTACGGTTATAAAACATACTATGCAAAAAAATAAGTAATTCAATCTTTTACATATCATTAATTAAAACTGTTATTTACAATGAAAAATCATTATCTAACTATTTTGTCATTGGCATCGCTTGCAGTTTTGGCAGGATGCGCATCCAATGGTAATAATCAAACCGCTCAGAATGTTGATTCCACTGCATCTGCCGTTACCGAAACTCAACCCGAAACTCAACCTGCCCAGCCCGTTGACGACGGAATTGATTGGGAAAAACCGCTTTACGAAATTCAAAGCAACGGCGACACTTCTTACCGTTTGGAATACGATGCCAAAGGCAGAATAAGTAAAAAATTCGCCGACTATTACGAGGAAAACCGTTGTGGATGCATTGTCAACTATAACTACGACGACAATGGCAACCTCACGTCTTACGATTATTACGACCCTATCAGCGATTCTGAGTTTGAAACCACCGATACTTATACCTATGATTCGCAAAACCGTCTTATCGAAACCTACTACGGTGCCGACGGCGGTGAGGAGACCTCCACAACCAAATACGAGGGTAACAAAAGTACCGAAACCCGTATTCTTTCGATGATGGAGTGCGAGCCCAAAAAAACTATAACCGAGAAATATTTTGACGCTAATAATAATGACACTCTTATAGTTGTAAATTCTCAGGAAGAGGGCTTATCAGAAACTCGCATATC
>JAGCYI010000102.1 GCA_017960885.1 Bacteroidales bacterium | reverse complement strand
GCAAGTAATTGACCGCAACCACATCCGTATGCGTGTTTGGGAACGCGGCAGCGGCATCACAAAAGCCTGTGGCACAGGAGCGTGCGCCTCAGCCGTAGCCTGCGCAATGGCAAACCTCACCGAACCCGAAAAATGCATCGTCCAAATGGACGGCGGCAACCTCAAAATTATGTACAGCACCTACACAAAACAAGTAAGAATGTCCGGCACTGCTAACACGGTGTTTGAAGGAGAGATTACAATTCATAATGCATAATTCATAATGCATAATTACGAATTATGAATTACGAATGAAAACTATTATGAATTATGCATTAATTAAAACAATTATGAATTATGCATTATGAATTATGCATTAAAACAACACAATAATGGCATATATCAACGATAATTTTACCAAGATACAGCACCGCTACCTGTTTGCCGAAATAGCCAAGCGAGTAGCATCGTTCCGCGAGGCAAACCCCTCGTCAAAAATCATCAGTCTCGGCATCGGCGACGTTACCCAACCCCTTGCCCAAGTTGTCACCAACGCAATGCACAAGGCAGTAGACGACTGTGCAAGCGTATCCACTTTTCACGGCTACGGTCCAGAACAAGGTTACGACTTTCTCCGCGAAAAAATCATCGCCCACGACTACGCCAAACGCGGCATCACGCTCTCTGCCGACGAAGTTTTCATTTCCGACGGTGCAAAAAGCGACCTCGGCAACATCGGCGACATCCTTTCCACCAACAACATAATCGGCGTCACCGACCCCGTATACCCCGTCTACGTAGACACCAACAGTATGGCAGGACGGCAAATCCGCTACATCCCTTGCACCGCCGAAAACGGTTTCACAGGCGACATTCCGTCAGAAAAAATCGATGTGATGTACCTCTGTTTCCCCAACAACCCAACCGGCGCAGTCATCACTCGTCAAGGACTAAAACAATGGGTAGATTACGCCCTCAAAAACGATACACTCATTCTGTATGATTCTGCATACGAGGCATTTATCACCGACTCCGCCATCCCCCACTCTATCTACGAAATCGACGGAGCAAAAGAGTGCGCCATCGAGTTCCGCAGTTTTTCCAAGACCGCCGGATTCACAGGCATAAGATGCGGCTACACCGTGATACCCAAGGAGTTGAAAATCCAATCAGAAAGCGGCGACCGCGTAGCCCTCAATCCCGTTTGGAACCGCCGTCAATGCTCAAAATTCAACGGAGCATCGTACATCTCGCAGCGTGGCGCCGAGGCAATATTTTCGCCCGAAGGACAGCAGCAGATCCACACCATCATCCGCTACTACCTCACCAACGCCGAAATCATCCGTCAGAGCCTCCAAAAATCGGGCTTAACGGTCTTTGGTGGTGAAAACGCCCCCTACATTTGGGTCAAGACCCCCGAGCACGACTCGTGGAAATTTTTCGACCATCTCCTCCACCGCGCCCAAGTAGTAGTCACCCCCGGCGCCGGCTTCGGTCCCTCCGGCGAAGGCTACATCCGCATCACCGCCTTCGGCACAAGAGAAAGCACAAAAGAGGCTATTGAGAGAATCGAGGGGTGCTTGTAGGGGGGGATTCCTTGAACACATAAATAACAGAATCAACTTGTAAGGATTTCTTACAAGTTCTAAGGATGAGATGTGGAGAATTAGGTAAAAATCAGGTGGTTATAAAAAATTTGCAAAAAAATCTAAAAATATTTGGAAAAATAAAAAAGATACCGTAACTTTGTAAACAACAAACTCACCCCGCTTCCCATTGAACAGCGCGCTTAGGGTGGGTCTTTTTTTTATTATGACTATGAAAGTTGCTTACACAAAACAGATTCAATCATTTACCAACCAAATCAATATTCTGAAACAACGAGGAATGGCATTCGGTAATGAACCCGCAGCGGAAGCAATGTTGAAACGCGTGAGTTACTATCGAATGAGTGGTTATTGGTATCCCTTGCTTGCAGACAGGGAACGACATATCTTCAAATCAGGAGTTACTTTTGAACAAGCGGCAATGTTGTACGATTTTGACAGTAATCTGCGTCATTTGGTAATGTCATACATAGAGCAAATCGAAGTTGCTGTACGCACTCAAATGGCTTATATAATGTCTAATGTAACTGACGGCTTTTGGTTTGAAGATTCCTCATTATTTTCCAATATAAATTTGCACGCCAAGACATTACAAAACATAAGCGACGAATACAACCGCAGTGACGAACAATTTGTGAAGGCTTTCAAACGAAAATATAGCGATCCATTGCCTCCAAGTTGGATGACTTTGGAAATCACTTCTTTTGGTACAATGTCAATTCTGTATCAACAATTACAGCCGGGATTGCCGAAACGCAATGTAGCGGCGGCATTTGGTGTTAGCGACACTGTTTTTGTGTCGTGGCTTCACACCTTGGTTTATGTCCGCAACATCTGTGCACACCACGCCCGGTTGTGGAATCGAGTTTTCGGCATACGTCCATTGATGCCGCGACATCCTCGCCATCCATTTATTACTTTGCCAACATCAGGCACTCAGAGAGTTTATTTTGTGTTGGCAATCATACGTTATATTCTCAACAACATCGACCCCAGAAACACCTTCGTCACCGAACTCAAAACCTTGCTATCCAAATTCCCCACCGTCAACCCCGCCGCAATGGGTTTTCCACAAGGGTGGAATAATGAACCGCTGTGGATATAATGGAAATCAGTGTGTTATAAAAATTTTGCAAAAAAGATATAAAAATATTGTTCGATATTGAGTTTTTTTTGTAACTTGCGTTTGTTAAAGACATATAATTGAAAGAGCGTTTGCTTGGGCTGACACCCTGAAAACTACCACCAAATTCAGAAATGATAATGTCAGTTCCTGCAAATGCTCACATTCCGTATAAGGGGTGTGGGCTTTCTTCATAGGATTATCAAGGCTGTGGTAGGCCTCAGGGAACTATGTAGAATTGTCCGCCCCCTTTCTTTTTTATTGTCGGCTGACGAGGATTATTATAAGATAATAACAAACTGTATATGTTTGAAAGTATAAATTATATTAAATTATTCACTCAAATTAGAACAATTATGGCAAATAATTCTCAAACACCACCGCCAATTTCAAACGATGCGGTAACAAAAGAAAAAATCACGGAAATATTAAATCGTGGTTTTCAGTACGACAAGATTACTTCTGAAAATCAAGAAGCAGCCGTAACAAATCTTTCTAATGCACTATGGGAGTATATGCAAAAGAATTCCAATTCGCATCTCAAAGAGAGATTGGAAATCTATTGGACTTTTGAAGAGCATTACTTGAAAGTACTCAAAGAGTACAAGGAAGAACTGAAATTTGTAGCATCAATGCAGGAAGATTTGCGAAAAGAACGTGCGAAGTTTTTCGGTGAAACTCTCAAAGTGGTTTCAAACACACTAAAAGACACTCAGGTTTCTCCCGAAATACAAAGCAAATGGATAGCAGAACTCGTTTCAAGTTACACACAAAGCCTTGACCTGTCAGACAACTTGATTCAGGAGAAAACTTCGCAATCGTTGGAAAATATCAAAAAAGATGTTGATAAAACAGTTAAAAAATCGCAAGAATAATTATGGGAATAATGGACATAGTAAGCGGTGTCGGCGAAGTTTTGTCGGCACCGGTCAAGGTATTGAGCGATTGGGCAAGTGAACCTTTAAAAGCGTTTCAAGCCAATCGAGACCGGAAAGACAAAGACAAAGAAGTAGAGCGAAAAATCAGAGAGGCAGATGCTTTGTCAAAAATACACCAAGCAGAACAGGCTGCAACTGTGGAAAACCAAATCATACAAGAGACTAAAAAGGGAAAAATTATTTCTGAAATAAAAGTCGAAGAAGCGAAAAAACTGTCTCAAATCTCAATTGCTAAAAAAGAAAGCGAAGCCGATTTGCAAATAAAAATGCAGACGGAAGTGAACCGAATCAGTGTTGAGATTGAGGAAATGCAAAAAGATAGGCAGTTCGAGCGTATGAAAAAAGTGACCGAAGCAATAGCCAAATACAAAAAAGACCTAACTGATTTAAATATAAATACAATCAGGGCTATTGGTGATATGGACTTAGACTTGCGCCAAAAAGCACAAAACCTTGTTTTGGAAAAGACCAAAGAATTTATGGCTATTCAAGAAGCGGAAATCGAAAAGGCAGGCAACAAGTTCCTCGAAATAGAGGAAAAATTTGCAGGCAAACCTTCTTACGATGCTATGATTATGGCTACTCAAACCAAGTTGGCAAGCGTTATTGAAATAACTGACAATTTTATGAAGCAACTCAACGAACAAATTGTCAAGATGACTGATAATATTAACGTTTTGATGCAAGGTGGTCAGGAGTTTATAACTCGTCAATTGGATAGATTCAATACCATACAGTCAGGTAGGATTTTGGACAATGTAAGTGATACCACATATACCATCGAAAACCAATAAAATGAGTTGGCAATTAACAACCATCTTGGACATTCTAAAAGTTGGAAGGCAACGGACTTGTCAAATATTGACAGATCCCGCTCTCCAACTTTTAATTATGGAATATCGCAAAAGTAATGCAGCAATGAATTTGATTGTTGACAAATTCAAATTAAGATATATAACTGAGTATGTGAATCTTATCAATAGATGTCCCATTGAAGAACAAAAAAACTATTTGCAAATTATTTTTAATTTATTACCCGAAAGCCTTCAATCAGAAAATATGAATTCGTTGATGTTTCTTATTGAAACCTATAATTGTCATAATGAAAATTTAATAGAAACAAACAATACATTTGAACACAACAAAACAATTGCCTTAATGAAACTTAAAGCGAAAGACATCGAATTAGATAATCAGATTGAAGCAATAGCGGAAAAAGCATAAAATCACCATTCCATACAACTTGTGGCGCTACTGAAAAATCAATCTAAGCAGAAGATGCCATTACAATGCCACCCCCACAAGTTCCTTTCCAACCGCCGAAACCTCATTAAGGAATATGCAAGAGGTTAAAAATCTTTCAAAAAATGTTTTGCATTATCAAGAATAATCCATATCTTTGCCCAAAACGAGCAAAGAAATGAAAGTATACCTTGACAATTGCTGTTTCAACAGACCATACGATGACCAAAGCAATCTTACTAACTCGCAAATTCCGCCATCTACCATTGATTTGCTTTCGCGCGGTATGGCGTGTCTCGTGAAAAATATGGGCATTGTTGAAGCCGAGTGTTTCATAGCCGCCGTTCAGCGTGAGCGTTTTGACTACACAAAATGGCAGCGCAAACATTTCGACGATGTTGACTTGCATAGTTTTGTCAAGTCCGCCGCAGAGTATGCCCAAAGCATAGGGAAATAACTTTCCCCCCATCCGTATTTCCCTTACTCCTCCCCTCTCCAAAATCAGTCTTTTGCGTATTTGTGATTCGTATTGCAGTTGGTAATTTTGCCAAATAATATTAAACAAAAATAATCACAATGGCAAAATATATATTTGTTACCGGAGGCGTGGTTTCCGGTTTGGGAAAAGGTATTACGGCGTCGAGCATCGCCCTTTTGTTGAAGGCTCACGGACACAAGGTGTTTATGCAGAAATTCGACCCCTATATCAATGTGGACCCGGGCACGATGAGCCCCTATCAGCACGGCGAGGTGTTCGTAACGGCCGACGGAACCGAAACCGACCTCGACCTCGGTCACTACGAGCGTTTTATCGACGAGGAGATGAACTACACCTCCAACATCACTATGGGCAAGGTGTTTAAGACCGTTATCGACAAGGAGCGCAGGGGCGATTTTCTCGGCGGAACGGTTCAGATTGTCCCCCACGTTACCGACGAAATCAAAAACAAGATTTACGAGGCTGCCCGCACTTCGGGTGCCGACGTGGTGATTACCGAAATTGGCGGAACTATCGGCGACATTGAGTCTGAGGCGTTTCTCGAAGCACTCCGTCAGGTCAAACTCGACAATCCTCCCGAGGACACCCTATTTATACACACCACCCTCGTGCCGGCTCTTTTCGGGTCTAACGAACTGAAAACCAAGCCTACACAGCACTCTGTGATAGAATTGCGCGGCAAGGGCATCCAACCCGACATCATCGTCTGCCGCACTCCCGTTATGCTCGACAACGATGTCCGTGGCAAAATTGGTCTATTCTGCTCAGTTTCAGCCGATTGTGTTATTTCAAGTGCCGACGTGGACAACATCTACAAGATTCCCCTACTCTACCATAAGCAAAAGGCTGACTCAATCATTATCAAGAAGTTGCAGTTGAAACGCAGCAAATACGACATCAAGTTTTGGACCGATATGGTGCACACCGTTGACACTCTCAAAAAGGATATGCACGTGGCTTTGGTGGGCAAATACACTCATCTTCAAGACGCTTATATCAGTGTTACAGAAGCACTTAAACACGCAGGATACAAATTCGGCACACGTGTTCACGTTGATTATGTGGATTCTGAAAAAATCGAGACCCTCAACGATGAGCAAGTCAACGAGTTACTCAAACCTTTTGCCGGAATAATCGTTCCCGGAGGATTTGGCGGACGCGGTATCGAGGGAATGATTCGTGCCTGCCGTTACGCACGCGAAAACAATGTTCCTTATCTTGGCCTCTGCCTCGGAATGCAGATTGCCGTCATCGAGTTTGCACGCCACGTGGCAGGTCTCAACAGCGCCACATCCACCGAGTTTGACCCCAAGACACCCAACCCCGTCATCTGCCTTATGGAAGAGCAGAAAAATGTTACAAATATGGGCGGAACGCTCCGTCTCGGCAACTACGACTGCGAAATCACCTCAGGCACAATGGCTTGCAAGGCATACGGCTCGGAGCATATTGTAGAGCGTCACCGTCACCGCTACGAGTTCAACAACCACTACCGCAAACAGATTTCCGACGCAGGAATGGTATTTTCGGGCATCAACGGCAAGTTAGACCTCGTAGAAATGGTTGAGAATCCCAAATGCAAATTCTTTGTAGCGTGTCAGTTCCACCCCGAATTCAAAAGCCGTCCCACCAAGGCGCACCCGTTGTTTGTGGAATTTATCAGGGCGGGATTGAAATAAAAATTCAGTTTTCCACGTATGCCCACATCCCCAAAATATTGCTAATTTTGCGGCGACGTAATTAATTACAAAGCAATGAAGAAAGCAATTCTGAAACTTGCCGACGGGAGCGAATACGAGGGTCTCTCGTTCGGCTACGAAAAATCGGCGGCGGGCGAGTTGGTGTTTTACACCGCTATGACAGGCTACCCCGAAAGCCTCACCGACCCAAGTTACAAGGGGCAGATTCTTATTCCTACCTACCCTATGATTGGCAACTACGGCGTGCCCGGCGACGAAAAGGTCAACGGGGTTTCTAAATTTTTCGAGTCGGACAGGATTCAATGTTCGGCTCTTGTTATATCCAACTATTCCGACCGTTACAGCCATTGGGATTCTAAAAAGAGCCTTGGTGATTGGCTCAAAGAGTGGCAGGTGCCCGGCATTTGCGGCATCGACACAAGGGCGCTCACCAAAAAACTCCGCGAATACGGCTCTATGCCCGGCAAAATTATTTTCGACAACGACGACATTCCTTTCTACGACCCCAACCAAGACAACCTTGTGGCAATGGTCTCTACAAAAGAGATAACCACTTACGGTTCTGGCAAATACAAGGTGTTGATGGTAGACTGCGGAATGAAAAACAATATTCTCCGTTGCCTTTTGAAACACGATGTTACCATCAAGCGCGTGCCTTGGGACTATGATTTTATTAACGAAGATTACGACGGACTATTTATTTCAAACGGTCCCGGCGACCCCGCAAAATGCACTGTCACAGTTGAAAACATCAAAAAGGCTTTGCAGCAAGACCGTCCGATTATGGGCATTTGTCTTGGCAATCAGTTGCTTGCACTGGCAGCGGGCGCAAAAACATACAAACTAAAATACGGACACCGCAGCCACAACCAACCCGT
>JAGCYI010000101.1 GCA_017960885.1 Bacteroidales bacterium | reverse complement strand
CAATACCCCGGCAGCCGCAAGATACTCATCACCGGCAACAATTTCGGATGCGGTTCGAGCCGCGAACACGCCGTGTGGGCACTCTACGACTATGGTTTCAGGGTGATAATAGCCACAGGTTTCGCCGATATTTTTAAAAACAACGCCTTCAACAACGGACTTTTTCCGCTCATCTTGCCCGAAACTCAATGCAACCTATTGGCACAAAAGGCGATAGACAACAAAGACACCGTTTTTGAAGTAAGCATCGAGGCACAAACCGTAGGCATCCAAGGCGGAGAATTATTCCCATTCACCATCGACCCCTTCCGCAAAGAGTGCCTCATCAACGGATTTGACACCACACAATGGTTGTTAAATATTAAGGATGAGATAGTTAGATTTGATAAAAATACACACCTATGAAAAAACGTATTGCAGTACTCGGTGGCGACGGCATAGGCCCCGATGTAACAGCCGAGGCTCAGAAAGCCCTCGAAGCCATTGCCAAAATTTCGGGACACACATTTGAATTTGTCCCCACTATCGGCGGCGCATCTGCCATCGACCAATGTGGCGACCCGATGCCCGACTCCACAATCCAAACCTGCAAAGAGTGCGACGCTGTGCTGTTTGGCGCATTCGGCGATCCGAAATACGACAATGACCCAAACGCAAAAGTCCGCCCCGAACAAGGTCTGCTCAAAATCCGCAAAGACCTCGGGCTATTCGCCAACATCCGACCGATATACACATTTCCGGCACTTCTGCACCGTTCGCCAATCAAACGCGAGATTGTAGAAAACTCCGACTTTGTGGTGGTGCGCGAACTTACAGGAGGAATGTATTTTGGAATGAAAGGTCGCACCGAGGATGGAAAAACAGCCTTTGACACAAACACTTACTCCACATACGAAATAGAACGCATACTTAAAACCGCATTTGACCTTGCCGCCTCACGCCGCAAAAAAGTCACCGTTGTAGACAAGGCCAACATACTTGCCACATCACGACTTTGGCGCGAAACCGCAATACGCATCAGTCAAGATTATCCCGACATCGCCACCGACTATATGTTTGTAGACAATGCCTCAATGCGAATCATCACCACCCCCCGCGACTTTGACGTGATTGTTACCGAAAACACCTTTGGCGACATACTCACCGACGAGGCAAGCGTTATCACCGGCTCAATGGGAATGATGCCGAGCGCGTCGGTAGGCGAATTTACATCGCTCTACGAGCCAATCCACGGGTCGTATCCACAGGCAGCGGGCAAAAACATCGCCAATCCTATGGCAGCGATACTTTCGGCGGCAATGCTTTTGGAAACCTCATTCAATATGAAGGAAGAATCCGCCCTCATCACCTCGGCTGTCAACTCCGCCCTCGCCAACGGCATCCGCACCGAAGACATCGCCGAAGGCAAAGCATATTCCACAACGGAGGTTGGTGATTATATTGCAGAAAGGATTTTGAGTAATAAATAAAGATAATTTGCAAATAATGAGAATTATAGCATATAAAATAAAATTATTTGCTATAATTCTCTATAAAATTATAATTTTGCCGCCGAACAAATTTATAATCTTTTATCAATGAAACACTTAAAAACCTTAGGCATTGCCATAACAATAACAACCTTAATATCAGCATCTTGCAAAGATGACGACGAGTATATTATAAAAGGTGAATCAGGCAACAAAAAAGCATTGGCAGAGAGCATTTACGCATCAAATACCGACAACTCGCTGCATTTTACCTACACCCCCGATGCCGACAGAGCAAAAGAAATCTACAACTATTTCAGGCTCGACACGCTAATCAACGACAATATGTCCACTTGGGACAAGGCGCTGAAAATTATCAAGTTTACCGTAGCACAAATTCCTCACCTCAATCAAAAGGGCATTATCGAGCACCGCAATGCCATCGACATTTGGGAGTTTGCAAAAAACACCGAACCGGGCGTCAACTGCCGTATGCACTCAATTTTCCTCTCTGAACTATTCTTTGCCGCCGGCATCACAAACCGCTTTATCACCTGCCGTCCGCTGAGTTCTACCGACGACGACTGCCACGTGGTAAACGTTGCGTGGATTCCCGAAATGGATAAATGGGTGATGCTCGACTCCGATATGTGCGCATACATCACCGACGACAATGGCTCTCCGCTTTCGCTGCAAGAGATGCGCATAAATATGGCCAACGGCGGAGCGTTTAACATCAACTTCCTCAAATCTGTTGTATTTTCAGAAGATTACTACCGCGCATATTGGGCAAAAAATCTCTATTGGTTCTGTTCGCACGAAAAAAACGGTTTCAACGTAGAGCCTGCCTCTGTAAGTAGCGGCGACCGTTATATATTACTGATACCCACAAACTTCGACTGTTACGACATTGGCGAGCACGACGTTGTAACACACGACGATCAAGCATTTTGGGCTAAGCCCGAATAAACAGAAAATATCGGCAAAAATTTGTTTTACCAAAAAAATAACCTATTTTTGCATTTGATTTTAAACATATCAATAAAACTACTAATGAAAAAACTAACAAACCTACTTTTAATGCTGACGCTATTGATGGCTACGGCATGCGAAAAAATAGACGACACACAAGATCTTGAAGAAGCAATCTTCAACCCCGGCGACAAAAAAGTCGGCTTAGTGCTTAGCGGTGGCGGCGCAAAAGGCGCGGCCGAAATTGGCGCACTTAAAGTTATTGAACAGAAAGGCATCAAAATCGACTACATAGCAGGCACAAGCATCGGTGCTATTATGGGCGCTCTCTACTCGGCAGGATACACCCCCGCAGAGTTGGAAGAAGTTTTTGCAGGTCTCAGCAAAGACCAAGGCAAAAACAGCCTATATATCAGAACTTTGCTCTCCAGCCTATTGGAAGCCAAAGGCATAAGCTCATTCGACGACCTTAAAATTCCTTTCCGCTGCGTAGCGGCCGACACCAAAGAACTCAAAGAGGTGGTATTATCCGAAGGCTCTGTGCTTGAGGCTATTATGGCATCTTCAGCAATTCCATACGTATACAGCAATGTAGAAATTGACGGACATATCTATGTTGACGGCGGATTTTACAACAACCTTCCCGTAGATGTTGTCAAAAATATGGGTGCAGAATACACATTAGTAATCGACCTCCGTCAAGATGGCGAATCGTTTGTGCCGGCAACGATTGAGCCCGAAATCAAACTTCTTCTTAAACAGCCCGATATGGCTAAGGCAATGCTCGGCAACGCCACCGAAATTGTTACCGATTATTTCAAAAACCGTCCCGACTTGCCTAAATACGAAGCCAACAAGCAAAACGCCGACACCTACATTCATCCTAACCTCGCCGGCTACGATGCTTTAAGTTTCGGCGCCAGCAACGTAAAAAAAATGGTGGAAATTGGTCAAACTGCCGCCGAGCCTAAATTAGTAATGGCAAAAAAATAGATTTGGAAATATCATATTTTCTCATCTTCACAACCGATAATAATAACACATAACTAAATATTAACATCAATGAAAAACTATCTACTCTCGGGCATTGCTCTAATGCTCGTTGGCACATTAGCCACAGCTTGCAACAAAGACAAAAACGATGACGGTCCATTCGAGCCCGGATTCACTTACGAAAAACCTGAAATCATTCATCTCGACAAAATCATTCCGGTAGAAATCACCGAAAGCACATTTCCCGACCCGGTTTTCCGTGCAATTATTTCTACCCGCGACTACGACAAAAACGGCGACGGCACTTTAGACGAGGAGGAAATTCTTTACATACGCAATATCCACTGCGAAGCTGCCGGTGTAAAATCGCTCCAAGGTATTGAGTATCTGTTAGAATTGCGTGGTATTTATTGTCAAGACAATGAAATATCTACTTGGAACCTCGACAACAACAAACTCCTTACTGGTATTTGGTGTTCGGGCAACAAATTTAAAGCACTCGACTTTACGGGTCTTGACGACCTTATTTGGGTATATTGCCACGATAACCCCGATCTTGAAAATCTTTGTGTAAGCAACAACCCCCAAATGGCTTATGTTGAGTGCAACACATGTCCGCTAAAACATATCGACGTTACCCACAACCCCGAATTGGAACACCTTATGTGCGGCACATGTCAACTTACCGAACTCGACCTTAGCAAAAACCCAAAACTCCAACATTTAGATGCTTTTCAAAACGATTTCACCGAGTTAGACCTTTCGCACAACCCTCTGTTGAAACGTGTTGACATTTGGTACAATGAGCACCTCGGCGATGTTAAAATCAGCCATCTCAAAGGTTTGCAAACTTACAACTGTGCCAAAACCGGCATCAACAAATTGGATGTTAGCCACAACACAGAGCTTTACAAACTTACTTGTAGCTACAACCAAATCACAGAGTTAGACCTGAGCAAAAACCCGAAACTCATTATCCTTCAATGTCAAGACAACGCACTCTCAAATCTCGACTTTTCTAACAATCCTCAAATGCGTTTTCTCTGGGCTGCACACAATAAATTCACATCTATTGACCTGAGCAACACCCCATACCTCAGAAAAGTTCTCAAAGAGGGCACTTACGAAAAATCCAACAACGGAGTTGACCACGAATGGTATATCAAATTGGGCGGCGACGTTTCTACCGGCGACGACAATCAACTTTACCTTTGGGTAAACCTCAACGTTGATATCAACGACGCTTCAAACGGACAATTAGCTTTTGAGGAAAAATACTCAGACTTAGACCCCGGCGTTAAAGAAAGCGACTGTCTTACACGCGGATACGTAATGAACTACCTCTACGAAATGGCAGGAAGTCCAAACATGGGAGGTCGTAAATCTTCTTACAAAGACGTTGCCGGCAACAAATACGAAGACGCCATCATTTGGGGCGAATTGAGAGCTATGACAATGGGCTTCCCCGAATTCTTAGGCGACTATTTTGCTCCTAACAAATGGATTACTCGTCAAGACCTCACATTTATGCTTATGCGTTATGCCGAAGCATATAATCTTAGACGCGAAATCGACTTTGGACGTAGCGACGAATACCTCGACTATTTTGAAATCGACTACGACCATTGGGAAGCTATTTGCTGGTGCGCTACTTGGCACATTATCGAAGGCAAAGGCAAAGAGGGTGCTCCCAAGAGCGAGCAAAAATTCGACCCGTTCGGACGCGTAACTCAAGCCGACCTCGACCTTGCAATTGCTAATCTCAAAGAGGTTAACAACTTGTAATACAATATTATACCCTTTAACCACTATCTTTTAACCCTATGAGAAAACTATTCGCATTATTAGCCATTTGTTTTGCCGCAAGCGGATTATCCATTGCGCAAGATGTTGAGTGGTACAACATTACAGCACTCAACGCAGTTGTTACTGGCAACACCGACAACGAACACGCCCTCAAGCAGTATCTTCTTTTTTCGGACAACACCGCCGAAAACCACAGAGATTTGTTTGAGCAATTCAAGACTTTTACCGAGGAAAACAACCAAATGCATATCAACGCCGAAATTCCTGAATCAAAAAAAATGTATCAGGACATGCTCACTAAGATAGAGCAGACCATGCAAGAGCATCCCGAACTTGCCGCCTCGATGAAAGAGCAGTTGGAAGAAGCCAAAAAGCAAGTGGCTAATATTGACGAATATACCGATCCTTCTGTTAAAGAATACACCCACGACCCTGCCACACTGCTCAAAAACCTCAAAGCCATTGCTGTAAACCAAAAATCATACTCAGGATACCATGACATGGGCAACGGTCTTTACGCAGTAACAGAGTCGCCCCGCTATGGCTTGGTATATGAACAAGCCTTTGAAAAAATAGAGATGGACGACAAGTACAAATACACCTGGGGCGTTATCAATCAGCAAGGCAAGGTTGTGATTCCGCAGAAATACGGACTGCTTACAGGATACTACTCACGTCCCGAACACGACTTTTTGATGCTCACCGAAATGGGTAAAGACGGCAAAGAACACTGCGGAGCATTCAGTTACGACGGACGCATCCGTATTCCGTTCATCTTCGACGACGTAGACATCATCGACACATCCGAGAAAGTAGTTGTGGGCTCAAAGAACGGCAAATATGGCAGCACAGATTTCGACGGCAAAACACTTTGGCCCTTTGAATACGTGGCGATGGACAAAAGCGGCATAGGCTGGCCTGTTTCCAAAGACGGCAATAATTGGGGCGTAATCAGTTACCAAGGCAAAGAGATGATTCCCTTTAAATACAAGTCGTTCTGGTCTAACGCAGACCATACTTTGAAGATGGAGCGTTTCGACGGCAAATTGGATGTGTTTGACGATAATTTCAAATTCATCCGAACCGAAAATGCAGAATGAAAACTCCAAATCAAATAAAATATGTGTTTGCAGCCATATTATCTCTCGCGATATGTGGCTGCAGAACCATTGTTAAGGAAAATAATAAGACCGACAATATTAACAGATACTTTTGGATACCGTCGTCGAGTGGTACTGTACAACATCCTATTGAGGTTTTTATGTGCATTTCTGCTACTACAGACCGAAGGAAGGAAATACATATCTGTTTCAATACAATTATTTCGGGTATTTTCTCAAAAACGGAGGTTTGGCATCAGGCACCAACGGAATAGTTTACGACGAGAATACAACCGGATATGATTATTACGACAAGGAAGGCAAACTGAAAAAAGTCCATAGCAATGCCCTCGCGACTCAAATATTACGGAAAATACGTTTTTGAAAAAACTGAAATAGAAGTTACCAAGCTATACATTCCACATCCCGACGACGACAGGACTATCGTTTTCAAAAACTACGAAAACAAACCTCAAAACACCTTTAGAGTGAAATAGCGGACAAATATTTATTTCATCAAACAAAGTATTGACAAATGAATAGTTGCGAATAAAAAATTATTTCTACCTTAGCCCCGAAAAAACACATATATTAATATAACTAACAAAAAACTCTACCAATGGACGTAATACTTCAAGACGGTATCGTTACCGATTACGACGATTTCTATCTCTGGATAGAAGAACCCAAATTAAACGCCAAAGCCAAATTCATCCATAAAGACGTTGAAGGCGAGGCCGAAACCATCACCGAGGCTGTAATCGACAAAATTGCTATCCAATCGCAATTCGACAGCGAAGAGGCTTATTCCGAAGCATCCGACGAAATTATCAACAATGGCGACTACGACGCTGCTGCCGAGTTTATGACTGCCGACGACACTTTTTATGTAAGTGTTAAACTTGTTGGCAATCCAGAGCCCGTTGAAACGTTCGACACAGGCAGCGCAGAATACTGTTAACGTCGGGCGGCGCTAATGCAATACACCATCAAAGATGAAAAGTACCGGTTTATGTCGGCATTCGACACCCAAACCGGTGCTTATATCCGCACAGGCATAATCGACGAAAACGGCTTAGACACTGGTGTTGACCCGTTTATGGCATCGTTTCCCCATCTAATAGATGTGGGAGTGATGGGTTATTGTATCCACGGCAAAACGGGACTTTGCATCAAAGCAGGCATAGGTTGCTATCAAAGCGGACTCACTATCAATCAGCCAAATATGTCGGTTGAAAATTTCAGATGGATAGCCGAACAGTGCAAGGGGCGGTGCAATCAGTTTGCCCTTGGAGGGCGCGGCGATCCCGACCAGCACGAACATTTTGAGCAATTGTTACAAATTTGCCGCGCCAACAATTTAGTGCCAAATTTCACCACGTCGGGCTACGGACTCACCCCAAAGTTAGCCCAAATTTGCAAACAATATTGCGGAGCGGTGGCGATTAGTTGGTATCGCAATTCGTACACACTCAACGCCATAGATATGCTTCTGCAAGCGGGCGTTAAAACTAACATTCATTATGTGGTGGGCAACAATTCTATCGACGAACTCATTGAACGTTTTGCCCAAAACGATTTTCCAAAAGGAATCAACGCCATAGTTTTGCTGCTTCACAAGCCCGCCGGATTGGGCAAGAAAGAAAATATGCTCTCGGCAAGCGACCCAAGAGTGCCCAAACTATTTGCCGAGGTAGAAAAACGCCATCCATTTAAAGTGGGAATGGATAGTTGCAGTGTTCCGGGAGCGTTGCGATATTGCAAGCACATAAACCCGGGGTCGTTAGATTCGTGCGAAGGCGGACGGTTTAGTTGCTACATCGGCGCAGATATGACAATGGTGCCGTGCAGTTTTGACCAAAAGCAAAAATATGCAGTATCGCTCCAAAAACACTCTATCGAAGAGGCTTGGAACAGCCACGAATTCAATCAGTTTAGAAACCAAATGCGCGGTGCGTGTCCCAATTGTGGCAAAAAAGATTTATGTATGGGAGGCTGTCCGCTAATGCCCGAAATAGTATTGTGCGATTCGGCAGACCGTAAAATTATATAGGAGAAATAATTATGAAATTCAGAACAGACTTTGTAACCAATTCAAGCAGCAGTTCATTTGTTGTAAAAATATTATTCGAGTTGAACAACGGCAAAAAAGTTTCGTTTTCGGGCGAAGGTTATACCGACGAAACTGGCGTTATCGATTACTTTACCCAAAATGCCATAATAACAGTAAGTCCGCGCCAACTCGGTATGGCAAAAGATTTAGAAAGCCTTATCCAACTGCTTGCCAACGGTGTGTTAGATGCCGACTGGGACGGCAACGGAACCAAGATTTTTGCCCAGCACAGCAAGGTAAAAAGCGACTGCGGCAACTGCACCACGCGCGACCCATACAAGTTTATCGACAAAATCCGCGAGTCGGTATCGTCAATCGACGACATAAAAAAAATCACCATTTCGAGCAAAGAATCCAACACGGATGATTATGTAAGAAATTTTTACTACAACCGCCTCACCAACGAATACACCTGCAAGATTCAAGGCAAAGAGATGGACGTGGCAGGCTCGCACGGCGGCGACATCCGTTTCGATGACGCTGATTTGGCAAAAGGTTACAAAGAATATTTCAAAAAACTCCAAAAAGCCGAAAAAACCGAAGCCAAAAAAACAGCGGCTAAGCATAAAGACAGTGATCCAAGATTAATAGAAAGCATAAAAGGTGTAAAAGATATTTTCTTGTACAACGGAGAAACGGTTATTGTTTTCGACGACAAAATAACGATAGGCGACAAAACAATGCCCTGTCCCAAAGGCACTTGCTACGTCAAAGGCGGCGTATTATATTTCGAGGATTATGATTCTGAAAAAGATAATTCCACATTTTTCCGCTACAACGGCAATGAATTTGTAACAGATGAATTTAGATACAACAACAATGAAAAATACTACTCGCCAAACCATAGTTCGTCGACACTCCGCAAAGACGACACTATGTATATATCTATCAAAGAGTTCGACAAAGAAAACATCACTGAAATACAATTCGACAAGAAAATCTACTTTGTGGATTACGACTATAAAAACAAGGTAATTTTTATTGAGCAACCAAGAAACAACAGATACCTTTTCTACTCCAAAACAGGCGAGTTGCTTTGGGAGTATACCCAAAACGATGGATACGAATACGACGAACGCAAAGTAATCATTGTAGACGGCATTGTAGTGATACCCTCATCCAAAGAAGAATACCCGCATCTTGATATGTTAGAGGGATTCGACATCAAAACCGGCAAAAAACTTTGGGAGTTAACCGACGATACACGATGCATTACCCATTATACAGTAGGTCCTGAAAATATGCTCTATTCGCTCAACTTTTATCATTGCAGCGACCATCGCATAGAACTTCATCTTTATCAACTAAATCCCTATACCGGCGAAGCAGATGTAAAAACGCTAAAAGTAGGCGATCATTGGAACAATATCTCCGCATACAATAATACTATTTGGGGCGATAAACTCTACTATTTTAATGGTCGCTACGAAGACGGATGCTCTTTTGGCGTGGTAGACCTCAACACCAAAGAAGTTTTAGTGGATATACCAATGAAATTACCCGAAGGCATACGCTCAGGCACGGTTGTAGTCACCGACAACAAAGTCTACGTAAAAATTCCCAAACTGTTAAAAATATACGACAACAACCTTGTACTTAAAACCGACATATTCCCTGACGACGGCAGCAAAATTATTTTGTTAGAGAAAAAAAGCGGAATAAAAAACTATCTTTGGCATAATGGTGAAGAAGTTCTCGTTTTCGACGACAAAATAACGATAGGCGACAAAACATTACCGTCAAACACCACAGGCAAATACTACGAAGAAAACGGCGTATTATACCTCAAAGAATCCAATCCCGAAGCCGACAAACCACCAGTTTACCGTTTTGAAAACAACAAAATGGTAGAGGTTAAGGTAAAAACCGACCAAAAACGTTACCGCTTCGATGGCAGTCAGTTCATTAAAGATGAATTCAAATACGACCGGCAGCAATACCATTCGCCCCATCATAGTTCCTCATACGAATATATCAACGGACGGGTATGTATCCAACTAAAAACCGACGGCAAAGAATACGCTTTTGATTTTGAATCCGACAAAGAATATTTTATACTCCATTACAACTGCAAACACGACATATTGGTATTGGCATTCGACAAATTCACCGGCTACCGTTTCTACACCAAAACAGGCTCTCTTATTTGGGAGTATAAAGTTAAACAAGGCTTTGTGAGCGATGTGGAAGGCGTGTCGTTTACCGACGACATAGTAATAATTTCCAGCCGCGACATTGAAGACCATCGTACTCTTGAAGGATTCAACATCCAAACTGGCGAAAAACTCTGGGAAACAACCAACGACGATATTTTCGGCGAGCAATACATTGACAGCCACGACAATATGATGTATGCGCTCAATTCGTACCATATTATGCGCCCCAACACCAGGCTGCTGTATCTGTACACATTGAATCCGCTTACTGGCGAAACCTCCAAGAAATGTCTTGAAGAAGGATTCCACTGGGCAGATGTTTACACCGGCAACACTATCAAAATCGGCAGCCATATTTACTACCTCAACACCAGAACCAACGACGGATGTTCGTTAGGCATTGTGGATATGCGCACCCAAAAAGTGTTACAGGATTTTCCGTTAGACATCCCCAGCGCATTAGTCCCCCACTCCCCCATCGCCACCGACAACACAATCAACATTTTCATTCCAGGAATGAAAGAATTGAGAATCTATCGGAAAGGGAAATGCTAATGATAATCTTTTCAGCACAATTTTTGCATATCATCCAATATTAATCCACCAACAAAAACAACTTGAAACTATGAAAAGACTCTCCGTAATATTTTCATTGATGATTGCCACAAGCGTAGTGGCTACTGCGCAAGACGCTACTCACGTCCCGAATTTCAAATTCATCCGAACCGAAAATGCAGAATGAAAACTCCAAATCAAATAAAATATATGTTCGCAGCCATATCATCTCTCGCGATATGTGGCTGCAGAACCATTGTTAAGGAAAATAATAAGACCGACAATATTAACAGATACTTTTGATTTCTACCTTAGCCCCGAAAAAAACACATATATTAATGATTAGTAAATAATTGAATATAAGAGAATAAATGTCCCCGCTTGATTTTTTATCGATTCTGCACACTGCCGAACGGCTCAAAGACACTCCTCGACACTGCACCACCACCAACGGACGTACCGAAAGCGTGGCGGAGCACAGTTGGCGGACCGCCCTTATGGCAATGCTGCTCAAAAACGAGTTTCCGCAAATCGACATCGATAAGGTTACCGCTATGTGCATCATCCACGACCTTGGAGAATGTTTCACCGGCGACATACCCACATTCGTAAAGACCGACAGCGACCGCAAAACCGAAGATTCGCTCCTCGGCCAATGGGTCAAAACCCTTCCGCCCGAAATATCCGCCCGATTTGCCGACCTTTACGCCGAAATGGAGCAGCAGCAGACTCCCGAAGCCAAACTCTTTAAAGCCATCGACAAACTCGAAGCCCTGATTCAGCACAACGAATCACCCATATCCACTTGGTCGCCAAACGAATACGCCCTCAACCTCACCTACGCCTTCGATGTGGTGCAACACTCGCCCTGGCTCACTGCATTACGCCAAGAGGTGCTTAACGAAACCAAGAAGAAAATTGAAACAAACAAATAGATTATTATTATGAATAAGGAATGGTCGGAATTAAACAAGACAATGCAAAGCCTATTGAAGAAAAAAGATACTTATCTACAAGGCTTTGAAACATTATTTGATCTCAGGAATAATCTGATGGACACAATTAATTCCTTCAAACAGAAGTTAACCACAAATGATTTTAGTGCGATTCCATTTATCAATGCAGCGGGTTACCACAGCAAGACCATCGCTTATTCATTGTGGCATATTTTCAGGATAGAGGATATTGTAGCCCATACCTTAATCAAAGGTGATGAGCAGTTGTTCTTTAAAAATGGTTATCAAAGCCGCATAGGTTCCAAAATTATCACAACGGGTAACGAACTGGTAAAACAAGAGATTGCCGATTTTTCTCAAGATTTAGATTTGAATCAATTATATGCGTATTTGGTAGACGTAAAAAATAGCACCGAAGAGATAATTGGCAACCTCGCTTACAACGATTTAAAAACAAAAATTTCCGACGAGAGAAAGAATGCTCTAAAAGCGCTCAAAGTTGTCAGCGAAAATGAGAACGCCATCTGGTTGGTGGATTTTTGGTGCGACAAAAACATCGGAGGTTTAATCCAAATGCCCTTTTCGCGACATTGGATTATGCATATAGAAGCCTGTTTAAGAATTGCGAATAAGATAGCGCAAAATCCAACAACGTCAGGCTCTACGAAAACGGAGAGAGATTTTTGGGTTGCGAAATTTTCGGAAAGAGAGTAAATGGGTAGCACGTTGATCTATTACAAGCCTGAGCACATTGATTTAGCAAAAAAATTGCAAATCAACTACATAGCGCATCAAGAAGAGGCAGATATCATTTCGGAAGAGAAACAGGATGATGTAGAATATGCCATAGCCCAGCAATACCACGAGGCAATATTTATTGAAGACTCTGACACAGTGGTTATTCACGACATAAAATCGGGATATACGAATAGATGTCCGATAGCCGATGTGCTTTGCCAATAACTATTTTGGGAAAGAAAAGTAAAATCACCCCCTCTCCTCCAAATACCTCCTCAGCAGAAACGTCAAAAAGTAGGGGAAGGTGTAGAACTTGCCGTTAAAGCCGATATTCTTGTTGCAGAGTTTGATACCGAATTTGATTTCGGGATATTTGTCGGGGTCGGTGAGTTTGTTGAGACTCTTGGTTGAATTGTCGGCGGCTTTCACCTCAATCGGAATCAACGAAGACGTATTCCTAATAAAAAAGTCCATCTCGATAGTGGATTTCTCATTTTTGTAATAATAAAGGTCGTAGCCCTGTTTTACAAGCATATCGCCAACGATGTTTTCAAATATCGCTCCCTTATAGGTGTTGAAGTTGCGGTTTGCGCGGAGGTCGTACTGCGACTCCTTGTCGAGCGAGGCGGTGAGCAATCCCGTATCCTTGAAATAAATTTTATAAACCGACGGATTGTAATTGACCTTCAACGGCAGCGAAAGCGTGTCGAGACAGTAGCACACATTGATAATTCCGGCATCGTGAAGCCAATCCACCACACCGATATAGTCGCGGCTGCGGGCGTTGCGCGATACTTTGGTTATTTGAAACTTCTTGTTCTCCTTTGCCAAAAACACCGCTATATGGTTATAGGCGTTGCGCACCTTGCCTTTGTCAAGACCGATGGCATACTTAGTAATATCTTCCTGATAATCTAGCAAGAGTCCCTGCTGTAGTTTAAGAATTCCGCTAAAATTTTTGTTGGTTACAAATTCGCTTACCACCGCAGGCATTCCGCCCGTGATAATGTAATCGTAAAAATGCCCGCCAAACACTTTCATCTCAATGTCAGAAAGCGGCGTAAGGCTCTTCATTTTCTGAAACAAATCTTCTATCTGGCTGTCGGAATGGCCGTTAGCCCAAAGAAACTCCTCAAAATCCATCGAGTGCATTTCGTATTCCTCCTTATAGCCCACGCTGTTGGATTCTATCTCGTTGTAATTGATACCCATCAGCGAACCTGAGCATATCACATCATAGCGGCCGTCGATCTTGAAGGCTTTCAGCGACGTGGCGCACGCCGAACATTCCTGCATCTCGTCGAAAAAGATAAGAGTGTCATTCTCTGGAAACTTCAAATCGGAATTAAGCAACGAGATATTCTTTACAATCTTATCTACGCTGTACCCGTCGTTAAAAATATCCCTGTACTCTATCTGAAGGGCAAAGTTGATAACAACGGCGCTTTTGTAGTTGCTCTTGGCAAACGCCGTAATGGATTCAGTCTTGCCAATTTGTCGTGCGCCCTTTACAATCAAGGGCTTTTTGTCGGGATTTTGCTTCCAATTTTTGAGCATCAAATCCACCTTTCGCCTTAGAAGTTTCATAATCAGGAATTTAAATAAACAATTTCACATTTTTCCTAACATTTTCGGCACAAATTTACACATTTTTCCTAACATTTTCAACCCTCAGACACACATTTTTCCTAAGTTTTTTGAGGCGTTGACACACATTTTTCCTAAAACAATCTGAAGGTATTGCATTTTGCTTTTGTTTTTCTATCTTTGCCCCATAACCAAAACAACAAGATAATACCAATGGACAATTTTATAGACGCATTATTAAGCAACAAAACCGACAGAATACCAGACGAATACGATTGGTTTGCCCCGTTGTTAGGCGACTGGGACTGTGACTATTACGACGAACCCACCCAAGGACACAAACGCCACGTGAAGGGAGAATGGCTGTTCCGAAGAATTTTGGAAGGGACAGGCATACAAGACATCTTCATTTTTCCGTCAAGAGCCACCAAAGAAACCGCCCCTCAGCCCGACGGCGAATATGGTTCGTCGTTCAGAATGTTCAACAAGGCAGAAGGTTGCTACGATGTGGTATACACCTGCGACCACGCTATGAAAAGACTCACCTTCACCAAGCAGGGCGAAAAACTCGTTGGTAAGGTTCATTCCGAGAAAGACGCCTATTGGATTTTTTCCGACATCACCGCCGACTCATTCCATTGGGAAAACGTCAGGCTCTACGAAAACGGAGAGAGATTTTTGGTTTGCGAAATTTTCGGAAAGAGAGTAGCAAATAAACTTTAACAAAAACAGGGATACATATATGGATATCGCATACAGAAGATTATCGGATAAAGAGTTGGATACATTTATCTCAATGAGAATCAACCAACTTCGAGAAGAGGGTGCAAAAGAGGATATTGACCTAAGACCTGCGCTGAAAGACTACTATCTGCGTCATATTGCTGACGGCACATTTTTTTCATGGATTGCTCTGGATAATGATAAAATCATCGGAACAAGCGGAATATCAATTGTGGAAAAACCTCCGTATTTTGGTTGTCCGAGCGGAAAGATAGCACTCCTTTCAAGTATGTTTACCGACAAATCGTACAGGCGACAAGGCATCGCAAAAAGACTGTTGTCGTTAGTAGTTGACGACGCAAGGAAACAGGGTTGCGGCACTGTTCAGATAACGGCTTCGGATATGGGAGTGTTGCTGTACACCAAATTCGGCTTTGTAAAAAATCACAACTTTATGCAGTATAAATTGTAGTGCAGAAGAGCGTTGGTAAAAACTCTGTGTCTTGCCTTCATCATTATCGTTGTAATGCTTGTATAGATGACTCTTCGAAATAATCTTTTAATGCTTCCTTGTAAGCCTCTATGCTATTAGCCGGAACATATACAGGGGTGGATTTATTGACACTATAAAAAACATCTTTCCCAAACTCTGGAGGCGTGCTTCCTTCAAAAGTTATTGAGGTAAGACCTAAGCAAAAAGAGAAAGCATTTTCACCAAGACTCGTAACAGAGTTAGGGATTGTGATTGAGGTGAGACCGAAGCAATTAAAGAAAGCACCATCTCCAATTCTCGTTACAGAGTTAGGAATTGTTATTGTGGTGAGACCTAAGCAAAAAGAGAAAGCATTTTCACCAAGACTCGTAACAGAGTTGGGTATTGTGACAGAAGTGAGACTATCGCAATGGTCGAAAGCAAAATTACCAATACTCGTAACGGAGTTAGGGATTGAGATTGAGGTTAGACTGCCACAACCCTCGAAAACATCATCTCCAATACATGTCACAGAGTTAGGTATTGTGATTGAGGTGAGATTTGTGCAACAAAAGAAAGCACAATCTCCAATGTCAGTCACACCATCTTCAATTACAACTTTCTTGATTTTATCTTGTTGAGGAAACCAAGGAGCATTACAAGTTAATTTGATGTAATTGGGACTATCACCTATATTTCTAACTTCATAATCAGGCATATCTCCTGTTCCTGATATAGTCAACGTACCATCTTCTGACAATTTCCATTCTGTCTGCGCATGAATTGCAGAGAATGAAAAAAGGACAAGAGATATAAGGAGTAGATACTTTTTCATAATTGCTTAGTGTTGTAATGGTTTTATATATTTCTCTTCGAAAAACTCTTCTCTTAATACTTTCTTGTATGCCTCTATGCTATTTTCCGGAACATATACAGGGAAGGATTTATTGACTCCTTCAAAAACTCCTCCCTCAAACTCAGGAGGCGTGCTTCCTTCAAAAGTTATTGAGGTGAGACCTGTGCAATTAAAGAAAGCCCACATATCAATTCTCTTCACAGAGCTAGGAATTGTGATAGATGTGAGTCTGCTACAACCATCGAAAGCCCTACCTCCAATACTCGTCACAGAGTTAGGAATTGTGATTGAGGCGAGACTTGAGCAATGAAAGAAAGTGCCATCTCCAACGCTTGTCACGAAGTTAGGGATAGTGATAGAGGTGAGACTAGTGCAACTCTCGAAAGCCCAATCTCCAATACTCGTTACAGAGTTCGGGATTGTGATAGAGGTGAGACTAGTGCAATACTCGAAAGCCCAACCTCCAATACTCGTAACGGAGTTTGGGATTGTGACAGAGATGAGACCTATGCAAGCACTAAAAGCACAATCTCCAATACTCGTTACAGAGTTTGGGATTGTGGCAAAGGTGAGATTTGAGCATTCAGAGAAAGAATTTTCTCCAATTCTTGTCACCCCATCCTCAATTACGACTTTCTTGATTTTTTTTCTTTGAGAATACCAAGGAGTAGTACATATATGTAAGGGATAACCACCCCAATAAACATAATTTGGCATATCTCCTGTTCCTGATATGGTCAACGTACCATCATCTGACAATTTCCATTCTGTCTGCGCATGAATTGCAGAGAATGAAAAAAGGACAAGAAATATAAGGAGTAGATACTTTTTCATAATTGCTTAGTTTTGGAGTGTTTAGTTTTATGTCATATCATTATGTCGGATGCGAAAATACACAAAACATCTGATAACGCAAAATAACACTCCAAAAATCTCCCCCACCCTCTTGTGTATCCAAATATTTAGCCTCATATTTGCAAAAAAATTATTGACTATTAATACATAAACTAATGGCAAAACAATCATCTACACCTCAGTCCAGTCCAAAATACAAGCTGGAATTTATGTTTGAATGGGGCAATGCCGTTTGCGTTTGGAGCGCCAACGAGGATGCCAAAGAAAAATTCAAAAGCGATCCTATCGGAACTTGGGATCTGCCTATCTCTCAACCGTTAAAAGACTCGCTCGACGAACTTACCGACGCTTACCAGACGGCTTTCGACTATGAGAATGCCAACGGAAAACTGCTGTGGAACAAATCGCAAATCACCGAGTTCAAGGCCAAGGCCAAAAAGGCTTACAACCTTCTTTGCGAAGAGTTAGGGCCGGAGTATGGCGTCGACCTGAATTTAAAGGGCTTTGAACAGTCAGCCGACAAAAGCAAAACTAAGTCAAAAATCAAAATCTATCAGCAAGATGGCGAATTAAAGGTATCGGGAAACATCAACCTCGGCTATATCGGCAACTTTACAAGCGCAAAGATTGAAATCACCGACACTTTGGAGGACATAAGGGATTGGGACATCGTGGACGACCATTTCGACGGGGACTGCTCCGACGATGAGATTATCGAGTTTCTCAACCGATATTTCAACAAACTTGTCCGCAAGATAGAAAAAAACATCGCCAACATCAACGGCACATTCCTGCTCTACGCCTTCACCGATATGGACAGCGCTGAAATCAATTTTATGACAATCGACGAATTGTTTATCGAGGAGAATCTCCGTTATGGCAACGAGGAGGACATTGCAGAAATCTATAATCCCGTAAGAGACGGATTAAACAGCCTTGCCCCCTACCTTGAAGCGCCCAACGACGGCACTGTGCCCAAGGGTCACGTGGAGAGCCTTCTACGATCGTTCTTTCCTATGTTTAATTTCGACCGTTTTATTGCCGGCGTCATTCCCGAGTATCTCACACTCGACGACGGCGAAATATCATTCCAATGCTCCGACAATTTTGACAACGAAATTTTGTGCGGCGCATACGGCGTTATAGATGAAGAACTTAGCATCACCGATTGGCATAATTTTTAGGCAAGATACACACAAATATTCATTTGATTTTCAACAACATACAAAAATAGGTTGTCTAAATCTGCAAAAAAAATGCAGATTTAGACAGGTAATCTCAGATAGGTTGTCTAAATCTGCAAAAAAAATGCAGATTTAGACAGGTAATCTCAGATAGGTTGTCTAAATCTGCAAAAAAAATGCAGATTTAGACAACTAATATTTGGATATTTGAAACAAATAAACTAACTTTGTCTCCAAAACAATTACATTATGAAAACAGACATCATAGGCAGGGAGGCAGAGGTTAAACGATTATTAACACTCTATCAATCAACACAAAGCGAGTTTATCACCGTTTATGGGCGTCGCCGTGTGGGCAAAACTTTCCTCATCAAACAATATTTTGAAGGGCAGTTTACCTTTGAAACATCAGGCATCATCGACGGCACCAAAGATATGCAGTTTTTTACATTTTTTAACTCTTTAAAAAAATACGGTTTTGAGGGCAATCCGCCCAAAAACTGGATGGAAGCCTTCGACGATTTGGCGCAAGTAATCGAAAAATCAAATCAAGAGCGCAAAGTAATTTTCTTAGACGAAATACCAAGTTTCGACATTCCCAAAACCAATTTTGTAAAGGCATTGGGCTATTTTTGGAACTCCTTTGCCGCCGACCGTCGCGACATTCTACTCATTGTGTGCGGCTCGGCTACATCGTGGATTGTTGGCAACATCATCGACAACCACGGCGGACTGCACAACCGTACCACGGGCAACATATATTTACAGCAATTTTCGCTCGCCGAAACCGAAAAATTCCTCAAATACAAACATATACAATGGCCTCACAAAATGATTGCCGAGGCTTATATGGTATTTGGCGGCATACCTTATTATCTCAACCTTTTAAACAAGCAAAACACCCTCGCCGCTAATATCGACAACCTATATTTCAACCCTTCGGGCGAACTGCACCGCGAATATCGGCAACTATACAACTCGCTTTTCCGCAATCCCGAGCCGTATATAAAAATCATCGAAACCCTCGCCAAAAGCAAAAGCGGACTCACTCGCACCGAAATTGCCACCGAAACCAAACTTCCGCAAAATGGCAAACTCACTCAAATACTTGAAGATTTGGAACATAGCAATTTGATAAGATGTTTTTACGGCAAGTCGCGCGGCAAGGTAAAAAAACGCGACGCTTATTACCAACTAATTGATTTGTTCACACTTTTTCATCTCACATTTTCGCAAAAAGCGCAAAACAAAACCTTTTGGCAAGACCGTCAAAAAACATCATTGCTCAACACATGGAACGGATTGGCATTTGAGAGAATATGTCTCTGGCACATCGACCAAATACGCAACGCATTGGGTCTCAGTCGTGTGGCAGTAGAATATTACTCTTGGCGCAGTCGCACATCAGAGCCCAAAGCACAAATTGACCTGATAATAGAACGCGCCGACAAAATCGTCAACCTCTGCGAAATCAAATTTTCCGACGGACCTTACGCCATCACCAAAGAAGAAGATATGGCAATGCGCAACCGCATAGAATTGTTTCGCACCGAATCATCCACCACCTCTGCCCCCATTCCCGTATGGATCACCACCTTCGGCTTGAAAAAAAACACCTACTCCGCCGACGTGCAATACGAAATAACATTAGATGATTTATTTAAATAATTTAGAGTATGAATAAAATAGAATTGCACAACCTCATCGCAGATCAGCAACCTAATATATGTCAAGTAGTTGCATACAAAGATAACAAAAAAGTATATTCAGATACTTGGAACAATTACAAAGAAGACGATTGTGTTCACATAATGTCAGCCACCAAAAGCATTATGGCATTACTCATAGGCATAGCCATCAACAAAGGAGAAATCAACAGTGTTGATGATAAAGTATTAGATTATTTCCCTGACTATAAAGTAAAACGCGGAGAAAAAACAATATATGATGTTACCATCAAACATTTATTAACCATGCGAGCGCCAT
>JAGCYI010000100.1 GCA_017960885.1 Bacteroidales bacterium | reverse complement strand
TGAGGAATTTAAGCAAAAGCGATTTCAAACTGTCGTTGTAATAACAATCCTTAGTATTAACTTCTGGAATATAGATATGAGGCAATACATGAAAAGGATTTCCTTCGGATAACAATGTTAACAGGCTGTCGGCATTAATCGACTGGTGAGCTATGTACTTTACTGAATTGTTTTGTTGAGCAAAACTATTGTGTGTAAATACAACTAATAATATAATAATAAATAGATTCTGTTTCATATCAAAAACAAACTACCTTTTCGCAAAAATAAGAAATTACTTTCTTTTTACAAACATTGAAGCGAATAAAAAGGAATACAAGCGAATTTGTTTATCGAGGTTGATGTATAGAGACGTGACATGGCATGGTTCTACGGGGAATATGCCCAAAGGTGGTTATTTATCCAAAAATGAATCATCGAAATACAAACAATACTCATCGTTTTCAAAATATTGAATACCGAGTTTAAAGTCGTTGCTATTGTTATACAATGATATTCTCAGATTGGTTAAATCAGGGATTTCTTGTTTGAGATATTGCTGCAAGGCACAAAATCTTTTGAGAGTCAAATCGGTAAAATCTCCTTTAATTTGGACACATCCTTTATCCGAAGACTCTATTTGAAAACTTGTCGCTTCTGTACGATATTCAAAATTATCTTTAAATCTGCTATTGTGGTAATTGATGGTCAATTTTGGGTATGCGTCACGAGGAAAAATCGAATCTTCGTGAATTATATAAGTACTTCGGTAAAAATTAAATGCCGCAAGTGTGTCTTCAATAAACTTATAGTTAACATTTTCCTTACCGTTCTTGACAAAATCTATTATTTTTATGAACCGTTTCTCTTTGTCAATGGTATTATGTAACTCGCAAACTACATCTTGGGGATTGCGATATTCAAATTTGTCAGAATTGAATATACAGACTATCTCATTGCCTCTCAAATCAGAAGGGAATATAAGAAAATGAGTCTTCACAGGAAGCCAAAATAAAATGATAAACAAACTCAAAATCGGACAAAAAATATGATAAATAATTAGCATAATATATTTATTTGTTTTTGTCATTTCAAATGTAATTGCCAGGGTTACTAATAGTCCGAAAGCATCAACAACAATACTATAATATAATACAGAATGATAGGTCTCAATCAGGAAAAACAAATCCACCACCAATCCACACCATAATAAAAGAAATATAATAAATAAACCTTTACCCAGAATTTTTTTTAACAAAAATAATAAGAAAACGACTAAAAGAATATTTATAGCAACCTCGCGGTAAGATGGGTATTCTACATACCAAATCCAATCTAACTGCTTGATAGGATTATAAACTACTAAATTTGCTAATAGAATAATAAATGCAATGATACCTATTGCAACAATTGGTTTAATTATATCTTTTCTGGCAAAACTTAAGAAGATGATATTAACTATAAACAAAATAGTTGCAACATAACCATAATACATATAAGAAGCTAATGTTTCCATCGCCATTCATGATTTATAAGACTCACTTCTATCCTGCAAAAATAAGATTTTCCATTTCAAAATGTCCAAAAAATAAAAAAAATAGACAATTTTGTTATTTTTTTTAAAAAAAAGTGTTGCAATTATCAATAATTCCTTACTTTTGTTACATCAAATTTTCAAACATTATGGCAACAGAAGAAACAACAACAAGTACCACAGGGAAAAGCACGTCGAAAATCTGGGTATGGATTTTGGCGGCTGCACTGCTAATATTGGCAGGACTCTTTTTATGGGATAAACACCGCAGCAACAATCGCTACAAACAGCTTGAAACTCAGCACCAACAAACCGCTGAAGAGTTCGCTAAGTTTAAAACGCAGAACGAATCGATGGAGGCGAACTATGCCGACCTTCAAAAACGCTACAACACGCTCAACAGCGAAGTTGGCGGTCTTAAAGATTCATCATCCAACAAACAAGCCGAAATTGAACGTATGCGAGTTCAGCTTGCCCGTCAAGATTCGCTCGTAAGAGTTATCAACAAACTCGTTACCGGCGCTATGAACGGGTTCAAGAGCGACGAACTTAAAGTGCAGGTTCGCGACGGCAAGGTTTACGTTACCATGCTCGACAAACTCCTCTTTAAATCTGGTAGCGCAGATGTGGAGGCAAAGGGTCAGAACGCTATCAAGAAACTCTCAAAAGTGCTTCTCAACAATCCTGACATTGGCATTATGGTAGAAGGTCACACCGACAACCTGCCTATCAAGACTTCGCAATACAAAGACAACTGGGATTTGAGCGCCGCACGTGCTACCAATATCGTACGTCTTTTGAGCGCCGACGGATTGCCTCAAAAACGCCTTACCGCTTCGGGTCGTGGAGAATTTGCTCCCGTTGCTAGCAACAACACCGAGGCTGGCCGCGCAATGAACCGCCGCACCGAAATCATCCTCACTCCCAACCTCGACGAGATTTACAAACTCACTACAAAATAGGTTTTTATACACTTGACAATATGCCGCACGCCCGCAAGAGTGTGCGGTTTTTTATTGCACCTCAAATACCCGTTGCACTCTGTTGCCATGTCGGTCAACAATTGTAAGGGTGTGCTCGCCTTCGGCGGCAAAGATTGCAAGTTTGTGAATATCTGATGTTTCGCCAATAAATGCGCCGTCTAAATGCCAATAAAGTGTTTCGCCACTATTGCGGCACGAAACCTCTACTACCATCTTTTCGGGTGTGCCGTCTAAACCTTTGGGTATAAACACCTTGGCGTAGTTTTCGGGATATACGATTTGAAAAGGCGTATGACTATCGCCACCGGCAAATTGAAGGCAATCGCTTCGCATTGGCGGAAGTATCTTATAATCAGAGTTTTTTATGCGGTAATAATATTCCATGGCGGGCGGAAGCACAAACCATTTTTTGTGGATAATATTGGCGGAATTTTCGCAATCGGTGGTAACGCGGTATTTGCCGCTTGCATCCAAATGCTCCAAATGGCAGTAGGGACATGTTTTGTAATCGGCTCCGACGGTTGGAATCAGGCGTTCTTCTACCGTCTCGCAGTTTTCGCCGGCAATGCAACCGCTTTTAACACAGATTTTTGCAGAGGTTAAATCTTCGTATGGAGTGGGGAATTGTCTGCCACTTTTGGGCAACAGTTTCAACACATCAAACAAGATAGGTGCGGCAGCTTGTATGCCCACAATTCCGGGACGTCCCTCACCGTCGGCATTGCCTGCCCAAACGCCTACTACATAGTCTGTTGTGGCTCCGATAGCCCAAGCATCGCGAAAGCCGAAACTTGTGCCGGTTTTCCATGCCACAGTCTGCGACGATTCAAAAAAATCAGAACCCACTTCGGCATCGGGTTTTTCTACTTTGGTTAATGCATTGAGTGTGAAATATATAGCCGAGGCCGACATGAAACTTTCGTTGTGGAGGTCGGTGACTTTGATATTGCGCTTAACTGAATTGTTGTAGAACAAGTTTGGAGCATGCCAATCAACTGAATTATAGTTGCTTTGGTTGTCGATGTAACCATTGAGCGAGCGCACCATCGAGGCGTATGCTCCGCACAAATCCCAAAGTGTGGCTTCGCAACCGCCGAGTATTAGCGAAAGTCCGTAATAATCAGCACTTTTGTTAACGGTAGAGAGTCCCACTTTGCGCAAAAAGGGCACAAATTTTTCGCCGCCGTAGGTCTGCAACATTTTTACCGCAGGCACATTGAGCGAACGAGCCAAAGCACGGTCGGCAGGCACTGCGCCGTCGTAGGTATGTCGGTAGTTTTGAGGCATATAGCCCGAAATCTGCGTTGGAATATCGGCAACGAGCGTATTAGGAAGAATCTGCCCGTCGGTGAGCATGGCTGCATAAAGAAATGGTTTTAAGATACTTCCCGTGCTTCGAGGTGCGGCAATGCAGTCTACATAATTGCCGTTGTCTTCATCCTCAAACTCCTGAGAATTAGCCACGTATGCGAGCACATCACCCGAAGCGATATCCAAAATTAACACCGCGCCGTTGCAAATGCCCGATTCGTGAAGTTTTTTCACATGGCGGTTGAGCACGCCGTCGGTGCGTTTTTGCAGATTAAAATCCAACGTAGTGCGCACAGCACCTTTCTGAGCGTTGTTTTTCACACGGTCTAAAAGTTGCGGCGCAAGGTTGGCGTATGGCTGCGGACTATCTTCAAGGGGTTCTTCTTTGGCAAGGGCGCACGTTTCGGCATCTATCACACCTTTATTATATAGACGATCTAAAAGCCTGTTGCGTTTTTCTAAAAGCAGATGACGGTTTTTGCTCATGTTGATAAGCGCGGGTGAGTTTGGCAGCACCGCCAACATAGCAGCCTCAGCCCACGAAAGGTTTGAGGCGGAACGTCCGAAATATCTTGCGGAGGCGGTTTCTAATCCCACAGTATTGCCTCCGAACGGTGCATGAGCTGCATAGAGCGAAAGAATCTCCTCTTTTGAAAGCCGCATTTCTAACCGCACGGCAAGAATCATTTCAATAAATTTTTCGGCAAAGGTACGGTCTTCACGCCGCCAAAGCCTGACGGTCTGCATGGTAAGGGTACTTGCACCGCTCACAATGCGTCCGCTTGTAATATCGCTATACGCCGCACGAGCCAACGCCAAAAGGTCTACTCCAAAATGGTTGTAAAACCTTGAATCTTCGAACGTTATAATGCACTGTTGAAACTTATACGGCACTGAGTCGGCAGGCGGAAAACGCCATTGTCCGTCGGGTGCGATGTGGGCAGATAGAATTTTGCCGCTACTATCTGTAACTACCGTAGAATAAGGCACTTGAAACGGATTTTTAGGACAAGTAAAAATCCAAATCAACAACGCCACCACCACTGCCGATGCCGCGCAGATTGCAATATAACGTCGTCTAACTTTCACGTTATCAGTTAAATATCACAGTCTTATTCTTAAACGAAAGAATCTTGCGCTCAATATGTTTTTGCACAGCGGCAGAGAGCACTATTTTTTCCAAATCCTTTCCTTTATTAATAAGGTCTTGGATGGTGTCTTTGTGGGTAATTCGTGTAACGTCTTGTTCGATAATGGGTCCCGCATCCAAATCTTGTGTCACATAGTGACTTGTGGCTCCAATCAGTTTTACACCACGTGCGTATGCTGCGTGATAGGGTTTTGCGCCCACAAAGGCAGGTAAAAACGAGTGGTGAATGTTGATAATTTTGTTGGGATAGGCGGCAATCATCTCAGGCGAGATAATTTGCATATAACGGGCAAGGACTATGAAGTCTATATCGTTGTCTTTCAAGAGTTTCATCTCTTGGGGTTCGAGTTCAGCCTTGTTGTCTTTGGTAATGGGGAAAATATGGTAAGGAATTCCAAACCTGTCGGCAGCGGGTTTCAGGTCGGGATGGTTGCTGATAATGAGCGGAATATCCACGTCCCACTCGCCGGCGGTGTAGCGTGCGAGCATATCGTAAAGGCAGTGCGACATTTTTGAAACAAATATCGCCATACGCGGTTTTTTGTCCGAAAAATAAAGGCGGAACTCCATATTGTGCTTTTGTGCGTAAAGCGTTGTAAAATAGTCTTCTATCTTGTCGGTGGGAATAAGAAATTTGCCCAAATCCCACTCCATACGCATAAAGAAAATACCTTCGGTATGGTCAACATATTGGTCTAAGTATACGATATTTCCGTTGTTTACGGTAACAAAATTAGTAAGTTCTGCAATTAAACCCGGCTTATCGGGGCAGTGCAACAAAAGTATTGCTGTTTTCATTTTATACCTTATTTATTATGTTTTAAATAATCTTCAAAATATGCAATTGTTTTGGCAAGACCCTGTTCAAGATTAACTGTTGGCTGCCAATTTAGAGTTTTTTGTGCAAGGGTAATATCAGGACGACGGCGCACAGGGTCGTCGCAGGGCAAAGGTTTGTAAACAATTTCAGACCGAGAGCCTGTCATTCCGATTATTTTTTCGGCTAATTGCTTGATTGTGAACTCGCCCGGATTACCTATATTAATAGGACCAGTAAAGTCGTCGGGAGTTGCCATAGTGCGCACCATGCCTTCCACAAGGTCGTCAACGTATTGAAAACTACGGGTTTGCGAACCGTCGCCGTAAATAGTTATAGGCTTGTTGGTCAACGCCTGAACAATAAAGTTAGAAACCACTCTGCCATCGTCGGGCTGCATACGCGGTCCGTAGGTGTTGAAAATACGTATTATCTTGATTTTCACATGGTTTTGACGGTGATAGCTCATAAAAAGCGTTTCGGCAAGGCGTTTACCCTCGTCGTAGCAAGCCCTCTCTCCTATCGGGTTTACATTTCCCCAATAAGATTCCACCTGAGGATGCACATCAGGGTCGCCATAAACCTCGCTTGTAGAGGATTGTAAAATCTTGGCATTTAATCGTTTAGCAAGACCAAGCATATTAATTGCGCCCATCACCGAAGTCTTAACGGTTTTTATGGCATTATATTGATAATGTATAGGCGAAGCGGGGCAGGCAAGGTTGTAAATCTCGTCTACCTCGGCTTTGTAAGGGTCTGTAACATCGTGCCTCACAAGTTCAAAAAAACGGCTGTCGAGCAAGTGCAGAATGTTCTGCTTGCTGCCGGTAAAAAAATTGTCGAGACAAATCACATCGTTTCCGTCGTGCAAAAGTCTCTCGCAAAGGTGACTGCCAATAAAGCCAGCGCCACCTGTCACTAATATTTTTTTCATCCCTTTAAAAATTTGTGCAAAAGTAGTAAAAAAAAACAAAATTAACTTGCTTATTGAAAAATAAATACTACTTTTGCAGCCGGTAATTTATGGATTACCTCTATAAATAAAGTCTAACACATTAAGTTATTTAATTAATTATTTATCAATGACACCCAAAAAAAACAACAATGATTTCGATGCTGAAATCGAAAATGACGACCTAAAACAGGTAAAAGAAGCTGATACTGAAGCACAGGAATCTGCTGAAGAAGAAGTAATTGTAAAACCCAAAAGCAGTTACAAGAACAACGCTTCCACCATGGATTTTGACTGGGAAAGCGTATCAAACAAAGGCACAGGCTATTCAGCCGCTAAACGCAAAGAACTTGAATCAGAATATGACAAGACATTATCGTCAATTACTGAAAATCAAGTAATTGACGGAACAGTTATAGCCATCACCAGCCGCGAAGTAGTTATCAACATTGGCTACAAGTCGGAAGGCATCGTAAGCCTCAACGAGTTCCGTTACAACCCCGAACTCAAAGTAGGCGACAAAGTAGAAGTTTACGTTGAGAACCAAGAAGATAAGAACGGTCAGCTCGTTCTTTCTCACAAAAAAGCTCGCGCTCTCCGTAGCTGGGATCGCGTTAACGAGGCTCTCAACAACGACGAAATCATCAAAGGTTACATCAAATGCCGTACTAAAGGCGGCATGATCGTTGACGTATTCGGTATTGAAGCATTCCTTCCCGGTTCGCAAATCGATGTTAAACCCATCCGCGACTACGATATCTACGTTGGCAAAACTATGGAATTCAAAGTTGTTAAAATCAACACTGAATTCAAAAACGTTGTTGTTTCGCACAAAGCTCTTATCGAAGCCGAACTCGAACAGCAGAAGAAAGAGATCATCGGCAAACTCGAAAAAGGCCAGATCCTCGAAGGTACTGTTAAGAATATCACCACTTACGGCGTATTCATCGACCTTGGCGGCGTAGACGGTCTTATCCACATCACCGACCTCTCTTGGGGACGCGTTTCTCATCCCGAGGAAGTGGTTCACCTCGACCAGAAACTCAACGTTGTTATCCTCGACTTCGACGACGACAAGAAACGTATCGCTCTTGGCCTCAAACAGTTGACTCCTCATCCTTGGGATTCGCTCGACGCAAACCTCAAAGTTGGCGACAAAGTAAAAGGCAAAGTAGTTGTTATCGCTGATTACGGCGCATTTGTAGAAATCGCTCCCGGCGTTGAAGGCCTTATCCACGTATCAGAAATGTCATGGAGCCAGCATCTCCGTTCAGCTCAGGAATTCCTCAAAGTTGGCGAAGAAATCGAGGCTGTTATCCTTACCCTCGACCGCGAAGAGCGTAAAATGTCGCTCGGCATCAAACAACTCAAACCCGATCCATGGGCTAACATCGAAGAAAAATACAAAGTTGGCAGCAAGCACACCGCTAAAGTTCGCAACTTTACTAACTTCGGCGTATTTGTTGAAATCGAAGAGGGCGTTGACGGTCTTATCCACATCTCTGACCTCTCTTGGACCAAGAAAATCAAACATCCTGGTGAGTTCACCGCTATTGGCGAAGATATCGACGTTGTAGTTCTTGACATCGACAAAGAAAACCGTCGTCTCAGCCTCGGTCACAAACAGCTCGAAGAGAATCCTTGGGATACTTTCGAAACCATCTTCAACGTTGACTCCGTACACGAAGGCACAATCATGAACATCTTCGACAAAGGTGCTATCATCTCGTTGCCCTACGGTGTTGAAGGATTTGCAAACCTCCGCGCTCTTGTAAAAGAAGACGGTTCGCAGTGCAAAATCGACGAAAAACTTCCGTTCAAGGTTATTGAATTCTCTAAGGCTGCTAAGCGTATCATCCTTTCGCACACTAAAGTTTGGGAAGACGCTAACAAACCCGAAAAAGAGAAGAAACCCGCCGCTACCAAGAAGAAAGAGAAAGAAGAGCAGCCCAAAATCGAAAAGGCTACCACAACTCTCGGCGACCTCTTCGGCGACGCTCTCAAGAACCAAATAGAACAGCAGAACGAATCTGCAGAATAATTAACGCCTCCGTCGGCTTTGTTTAATACTATAAAAAGAAGACCTTATGGACGAAAAAAAATTTGAAGTTGTCAAAAAAGACAATTACACAGTAATAAGCATACTTGTTGAAAAGTTGGACACTCACATTGCTCCGGCAGTAAAATCAGAACTCGTTTTGATTGCCGGCAACGGAGAAAAAAACATTATTATCGACTTGCAAAAAGCCCGTTACTGCGATAGTTCAGGATTAAGCGCTATTTTGGTGGCAAACCGTCTTTGCAAAAACGCCAATGGCACATTCGTTCTTACAGGATTGCAAACCGCTGTTGAAAGGCTGATTTCTATCTCTCAGCTCGACACAGTGCTTAATATCGAAGACACTATTGACAAAGCCGTGGATTTTATTACCAAGAAATCTTGATTAATAAAACGAGTATAAAAAAAGCCGTGGGTCAGATGATCCTCGGCTTTTTTTTATGATTATAAAAGAAGGCTACAACCTGTCTTCAAGTATCGCCTTTGCTTTTTCGGGGGTAACAATGCCATGTTCGCCGAGCTCTACGCCGCGAGTTTTAAAGCGGTTGTAAATCTCGTCAACAATATCCTGACCGATGTTGTAGTCGCTCAAACGGGTCTTGATACCAAGCGACTGTAAGAATTTCTCGGTAGTGTCTATTACTTTGTCGATAATCTCGTCGTCGGAGCCGGAGGTGATTCCCCACACGTTTTTAGCAAACATCAGAAGCTTAGCCTTTTTCTCCTTGCGCATTACACGCATAGTGCCGGGGAGCACAATCGACAGCGTTACGCCGTGGTCGAGTCCGCAGAGGGCTGTAAGCTCGTGACCAATCATGTGAGTAGACCAGTCCTGATTTACGCCCGGGCAGATAAAGAAGTTGAGGGCGCAAGTGGCAGCCCACATATAGTTGGCGCAGGCGTTGTAAGGCGGATTGTCAACAAGCACCTTGGGAGCGGTTTCGATAATGGTTTTGAAAACTCCCTCTGCCCAACGGTCTTGTACAGGAGTGTCGATGTCGTCGGTGAGGTATTGCTCAAAAACGTGGATAAAGCTATCTGCCAAACCATTGGCTTTTTGACGCTTAGGAATAGAATACACAACCTCGGGGTCGAGAATTGAAAACACAGGATAAACCTTAGGACTTCCAAAAGCGAATTTCTCTTTGGTGGCACGGCGCGAAATCACAGCGTTGCAGTTCATCTCGCTGCCGGTAGCGGGCATGGTAAGCACCGATGCAAGCGGCAGAGCCTCCTCAAAATCAGCGCCCTTAGCGAGAATATCCCACGGGTCGCCCTTGAAATCAACAGCTGCGGCAATAAGCTTTGTGCCGTCGATAACCGAGCCGCCGCCCACTGCGAGCAGAAAGCCTACGCCCTCCTCGCGGCAGATTTTCACAGCCTTCATCAAGGTGTCGAAATCGGGATTGGGCTCAATTCCGCCAAACTCGATAATCGTAAAGCCTTCGAGAGCCTTCTTCACCTGGTCGTAAACTCCGTTTTTCTTGATGGAGCCGCCGCCGTAGGTGAGCATTATTTTCTCGCCCTTATACATGTTGTTGGGCAGTTCTGCGATAGAACCCTTGCCAAAAATGATCTTTACTGGATTCTGAAATGTGAAATTATTCATTTTTTGTCTATTTATAAATATTAAGTTTTCGGGTTAAAAATAAGAAAAAATAATATAAAACATATAGTTTGTGGTTTTAAATCCAATTTTTTTTTGTCATTAATGATATTTGTTATAATTTTATACAAAATTAAAAACAATATTTTTTAAATATAATACATTGAATATTAATATATTAGGCATAGAATCGTCGTGCGACGACACGTCTGCGGCAGTGGTTGGCGACGGCGTATTGCTCTCAAACGTAATAGCAAGCCAGGCAGTGCACTGCGCTTACGGCGGAGTTGTGCCAGAATTAGCGTCGCGTGCGCACCAGCAAAACATAATTCCGGTGGTAGACCAGGCTATAAAACAGGCTGGCATCACCAAAGACCAAATCAACGCTGTGGCGTTTACCCGCGGTCCTGGACTGCTGGGTTCGCTGCTCGTGGGCACATCGTTTGCCAAAGGATTCGCTCTTGCGGCTGGCATTCCGTTGATTGAGGTCAACCACCTGCAAGGACACGTGCTCTCGCAATTTGTACACGAAAAAGACAAACCCGAAAACCATCCAGATTTTCCGTTTCTCACACTCTTGGTTTCGGGCGGACACACACAGATAATTCTCGTAAAAGACTATTTCGACATGGAGATAATCGGCACCACCATCGACGACGCAGCGGGCGAGGCTTTCGACAAATGCGCCAAGGTGATGGCTCTCGGCTATCCCGGCGGACCTGTAATTGACCGTTACGCACAGGAAGGCGACCCCGAACGTTTCCATTTCGCACGTCCCCATATCGAAGGTTTGAACTTCAGCTTCAGCGGATTAAAGACCTCGTTTCTTTACACCCTCCGCGACAAGCTCAAAGACGAACCCGACTTCATCGACAAGAATATCAACGACATTTGCGCATCGCTCCAGTTTACAATCACCTCTATATTAATAGACAAGCTTGTGGCAGCAGTGGAGCAGACAGGCATCAACCGCATTACCATCGGCGGCGGCGTTGCAGCCAACTCAGAACTAAGACAAGTGCTTAAATTTGAGGCAAAACGCTACGGATGGAAGGTCTATATCCCTGAGCGCAAATACACCACCGACAACGCAGCTATGATAGCAGGCGCAGGTTACTACAAATTTTTGAAAAAAGAGTTCGTGGGAATGGACATCGCTCCCGACGCACGCCTCAAATTCTAACACCGTAACCCATGGAACAACAAGAACAAGCATCGGCAATAAGGCGCAAAATATTTGCACTGTTCAGCGAGGAAACCCGTGACAAAGGATTTCCAAAGTATTTCAATTACTTTATCATGACGCTGATACTTGTGAATGTGGTATCTATGATTTTAGAAACCGTAAAATCCGTTTACGAACCATATCACTCTTATTTTTACGCCTTCGAACTATTTGTAATAGCGGTGTTTACATGCGAATACATAATGCGCATCCTTACAGCCGACCTTGCTTTTCCATGCGGAAACAGATTGAGAAGCATATTGAAATATATGTTTTCGTTTTACGGGTTAATCGACCTGCTTGCCATTTTGCCGTTCTATATGCCGTTTACCAAATTAGACCTCAGAATTGTAAGGACATTGCGCTTATTGAGATTTTTAAGACTCTTTAAGATAACACGTTACAACAATTCTATGGAACTTATAAAATCGGTGATGAGCGAAAAACGTTCGGAACTTGGGGTAACATGCTTTGTGATTCTTATCGTAATGATAATAGCCTCATTCCTAATGTTTTATGCAGAAAATGCCGCTCAGCCCGACCATTTTCCAAACGTACTCGCCTGCATCTGGTGGTCGATAGTCACACTCACCACGGTAGGCTACGGCGACGTGTTTCCGGTTACGGGCATTGGCAGGTTTATTGGCGGAGTTATCGCATTTCTCGGCATAGGACTTGTAGCACTTCCTACAGGTATCATCAGCGCCGGATTCCTTGAAAAACTAAACGAAAAAAACAAAGATAAAGAACCAGAAAAAGAGCAATCCACCGAACATCACGACGGCGAAAAGTGCCACAAACAATACTGCCCGTACTGCGGACACAAATTAGACTAATAGAAAACACATTGCAAGTATAAAACTAAAAACAACATTATGGCCATTTCATCCAACTACCTTACAGAAAAAACACCAGCCGAAACGGTGCTGCACAGGGAAGCTTACTCGGAAGAAGACACCGACGTAATGTTCGAGCGTATGCTTGCAACCGACCTCTATTTCCCCAAAGAGAGCGACAAGGAACTGGTGCGCAAGGCTTACGATGTGGCAAAACAAGTTCACCACGGACAAAAAAGGCACACGGGCGACAGCTTTATTTACCACCTGTTCGATGTAATGAGCATAGTGGTGCAGGACATCGGATTAGACGCCGCAGGTGCTGCAGGCGCTCTTCTCCACGAAATCACTTTCCACACCGACCTCAAAATAGAAGATATCAAGCAGATGTTTGGTCAGCAGATGGCCAACATTGTGGACTCTCTTGCCAGAATAAAAGGTACGTCGGAATATTTCAAAGACTCCGAACCCGAAGTATACAAAAAAATTATTCTCGGTCTTACCAACGACCTGAGAATCATACTTATAAAACTTGCCGACAGGCTTTCAAACCTCCGCACTCTAGAAATCAAGCCCAAAGACACGCAGTACCAGGTGGCGTACGAAACCATGCAGATTTACGTCACCCTTGCCCACCGTCTGGGTCTCAACAAGATAAAAACCGAATTAGAGAACCTCTCGTTCAAATTTCTCAACCGTAAGGCATACGACGAAATATCATCAAAGCTGCTTCTCACCGAGAACGAACGCAAGAAATTCATCAACAAGTTCACGCTGCAGATTATTGCCAAACTTTCGAGAAACAACATCAATTTCGACATAAAAGGACGTCCTAAAAGCATCTACTCGATTTACCAGAAGATGCAGAAAAAAAACGTCAGCTTCGACGAGGTGTTCGACAAGTTTGCAATTCGCATTATCTTTACCCCTCATAATCCCGACCTCGAAAAAGAAGAGTGCCTCTACATTGTAAACGTAATAAGCGAAGACTTTTATGTGCATCCGGCACGCACCCGCGACTGGATTACAATGCCCAAAGAAAACGGCTACGAGGCATACCACATCACCGTATTCGACGACAAGAACAAAGTGTGGGTAGAGATTCAGATCCGCAGCAAGCGCATGGACGAGATTGCAGAATACGGTTTTGCAGCGCATTGGAAATACAAAGGCATTTCAGACAAGCGCAAAGGATTCGACGACAAACTTAAAACCCTCAAGCAGAAACTCGAGAACCCCAACTCGGTGGAGTTCGACTTTGCCGAAGACTTCAAGTTCCTGATATCAGACGAAATATCTGTATACTCGCAAGACGGCAAAATCACCACGCTGCCTCAAGGTGCCACCGTGCTCGATTTCGCATACTACTGCGACCCCGAAAAAGCAAGTTCGTGCATAGGCGCAAAGGTAAACCACAAGATGGTAACAATTGCGTCACGCCTTCAAAACGGCGACCTTGTGGAACCTGTAACATCCAACCGCACCAAACCGAAACCCGAATGGCTCTCGATTGTGCACACCAAAAAAGCCCGTGAAATACTCAAAGACCAGCTTCACGACTTCCTAAGGGTAGAGATTGCCGAAGGTCAGAGAATACTTCATAATATCATACGAAAGTATCATATTATGAACGAGATAGAAGTTACCAACAAACTTATTCAGACATTCAACTGCATCACCAAGACCGACCTGCTCACCAATATTTCTAACCAGAAAATATCTGCCGACGAACTGGAGCAGACCGTAAGGAAATTTGCAAAGAGCACATTTGTAAGGTTTTGGAAACTTCAGTTTGGCGACAACAACGAGGAACAGCGCTCCGACTCCGACGTGTCGAAATACCTCATTGGCGAAAACCTCGAAAACAACTACGAGCTCGCCGACTGCTGCAACCCTATCCCGGGCGACGAAGCAGTGGGTCTTATCGACCGCGAAAAGCACACCGTATTCATTCACAAAAAGAAGTGTCCCTACGCCATGACCACTATCACAGAGCATCCCAACCTGCTCGTGCCTGTATCGTGGAAAACTCACCGCGAGCTGTCGGGAACTGCCAAAATCGTGTTTGAAGGCGTCGACCAGAAAGGTATCGCACAAAAAATCACCACCACAGTTACCCAGGAAGTGGAGCTCAACCTCAAAACCATACACATCGAAAGCGACGACACAAGCTTCTCGGGATGGATCGAAGTGTATGTGCTATCAAAGAGCCACCTCGACAAATTAGTTAACAAATTATCTGAAATAGACGGAATCCTCAACTTAATAGTTCAACAATGACATCAACAGACAACAAACAATGCAGCAACTGCAAGCTTAAAGAACTACTGTGCCGCGGACTCTCGCAAGAAGACCTCAACAGCCTTGTAAGCCAGGCAAAACTACGCCGATACAAAAAAGGCGATGTGATTTTGCAGCAAGGTTCCAAGTGTAACGACCTGATATACTTGTCGAAAGGCATTGTTAAATTCATACTTGAAGACAACAGCCGGGAGTTTATTGTTACCATCGACAAAGCCCAAACGCTCATCGGATTGGCAAACATCCTCAACGAGGACATCAACTACTTCACCGTAAGGGCAGCCACCGAGTGCACAGGATGCGCCATCAACCTTTCGCGGTTCAAACTGCTGATGCTCAACAACAGGAACTTCATGTTTGAGATTATGAGCCTCTCCACACAGATGTTCAGAGGCGCTATCAACAATTTCATAAGCATAGCCCGCAAGCAGAGCAACGGACGTGTGGCAGATGTGCTTCTCTACCTGAGCGAAAAAATTTACGAATCAAACGTGTTCTCTCTCTCGTTTTCTAGACAGGAGCTCGCCGACTTTGCAGGATGTAGCAAAGAGCAGATTATCCACACCCTTAGAAATTTTGCAAGCGACAATATCATATCGGCAAGCGGCAAAAAAATCGAGATACTCGACATCGAACGCCTTAAAAAAATAAGCCGTATAGGATAAAAAATCACTTTTTCAAAACTTTTTTCTAAAATTTTTTTACAAAATAAAAAATAATCCGTATATTGTGCCAAAAATCAGATACTCAATTTTAAACCATTAGTATTATGAAGTTTAAGGTAGAATACAAGGACAAGCAGAAATTCGGCAACGAGGACTTGCTGAAAATGAAGCAATTTGTAGAAAAGAAAAACATCAAAGGTGTAAAAAACGTCAGCCTGGCTCAAGAAAAAATCAAAAAAGGTCAGATGGGTCCTGGATTAGGCTCAGCTATTGTAGGGCTTGTAGGAGCAGCCACAGAGCCTCTTACCATGCTTTTTAGCTCAATAGTAGAATGGGTGCGCCTACACCGCAGCGATGTTAAACTCCGTCTCGACAACGGCGAAGAATTAATAATCTCAGGCAACCTTTGCAAGTCGAAAAAAGCTATCAACGACATTGTGGAGACCTTTGTGAACAAAACGCTTGAAATGCGCCAGAAGACTCCGGCATCGGCAAGAAGAGAGAAACCTCTGCCGCCATCGCCACATCCTCAACCGCAACAACAACATCAACAACAACCCGCTCCAGAGAACAAATAGCAACTATAGTTTATTTTCCTCATTGCGGCGTATGCTTCTGCGCCAAAGGAACATTAGCATGCAAACTGCGGAAGCCGCATACATTACAATACCCTCGTTGAATCCAAAATTGACTGTGCGTATTATGGCAATAATCAAGCACATGACAGCCATGCAGACCCAGAGCACTTCCATAGGGCTTTTCTTAACTTTAGGTTTCATGGCTGCTGTGTGTTAGTGGTGTCGGATACTACCGACTGTGATACATTAAGTTCCTGATACTCGTTTTTCAACTGCACCACGCCGTTCACATCCAGAAACTTGTAGTTTTTGAATGTAAGGTCGCTTTCAAATCCGCTCTTGCCATCGATTGAAAAACCGTCGCCAGGCTGCGACACAGTTACCTGCTTTACCGAAAAAATCTTCTGCTTACCTTCGTCGCAAAAAATCTGCTCAGTTTTGAGCGATGTACCATCGTCGTTGGTAATCACCACGTTGCGGCGTGCCTCGTAGAGTTTCTTTTTCTTGTAATAAATGGCATAGTCGGCGGTAAGTCGCGATTTTTGATTGAGGTTCTCGTCTAAGAATACCACGTCGACACCCTTTGGAAACTCAAGATATGATATTTCGCCGTTTTCGTAATCGTCGGCCTGCTGCGCGGTAACCAAAGTCTTCATCTTATGCTGCGAGTAGTATTTGAGATTGAGATTCTCAACCGACTGCTGAGGAAATGTAGCGTCAATATTGTAATTGTTCAGCTGCTCCATCTTCGACGAACAAGAGAGAAACACACTAAACACCAACAGCAACAAGAATAATTTGTAATTCATCATTATATTTGTTTAAATGTTAGCGCCATAAAAATGTAGAGACGCGCCATGGCACGTCTCTACAAACCAATTTAAATATTTTCAATAATGCAAAACCATTGTTAGAATCTTGCAGTGGTAGTTTCACCGATCCAGCCGCCGATAGTAACAGTTGCTCCGCTGGTTACAGAGTGCATAAATGCCTCTTCCTTATTGGGGAACTGAGCCTTGTAAGAGCCGATCAGTTTGTTAACGTCGCTTGTAACGCTGGGGTCAACAGCTTTGGCACGGTTGAGTTTGTCAACTACGAGCCAGTAAACCTGCTGATGGTCGAATGCCGATTCGCCGATAGTGTTGGCGGTTTGAGCATACATTGTAGCAATAAGGATGTAGGGCTGACCGAAGTTAGATTTAAGTTCGAGCGCCTTGTTGCAGTATGAGCGGGCGTTGCTGTACTGTTTCTGTTTGTGGAGAGCCAGAGCGATGTAGTAGTTGTAAGTAGCCTTCATAGTGTCGGCAGTAGCGAATCCGATAGCCTTCTTGTAGTTGTCGATAGCCTCGTCGTAGCGTCCTTTCTTGTCGAGCATACGGCCAAGGTTGCGGCAAGCGAGTTCCGAAGGTTCTTTGCCTACGAGCTTGATAGTGGCATCTTCGTAGAGTTTGAGGTCGGTGCATCCTTTTTTATCGAGGATGTTCACGATTTTTCTAAGCAGCTCTATGTCTTCGGGATTCTGTTTGAATCTGGGTTCGAAAGCCTTGTTGAGAGTTTCGCACTGTGCAGCCGAGCTGTTTGAGAACAACTGGTCAACGCCAGAGATAACAGTGTTGCAGTTGTCGAGTTCTTTCTGAGTTTTTGCGGGGTCTTTTTCCTTGCCGCCAGCAATACGCTCAGAAATGTCGGCACGCTGTTTCTGTAGAATGTCGGTAAAGAGGAGGTACTTGTCAACAACTACCGAAGCGTCGATTTTCTCAGCGTTGTACATGTCGATAGTAGCCTTCATAGCAGTTTGGATTACAGCCACTTCGGTTTTCTCTTGTCCGAGTTCTACCGAGCGGTTGAGCACTTCGTAGTAAGAGTCAACCATAGCAGGACGGTATTTAGCCATGTCCACGCCCTTGCGGCCGAGCACGTAACCCTCGCCGTAAAGTTTGCTGGTGCGGGCGAAATACTTGATACGGTTGTCGTAAACCATCATAAGGGTGTCGATCCAGGGCTGCTGCTCTTTGCCGGTTTTCACCTGCTGCATTTGGTAAACGATAATGTTTCTACCGTGCTGGTAGATGTTAGCGTTACACATGGGGTACTCTTTGATGAGCACCGACCAAGGATTGTATGCGTCTTTATAGTTGTTCTGCTTGATAAACTCAGAGAACATAGAAAGCTGACGTACGCAAAATGCACTGTCGGCACCGTATTTTTCGTGTTCTTTCATAAGATCCACGATTTTGTGCTGCTCGTTTCTGAGCTTTCCTTCGAGTTCGTCGATAGTGCCGGCCTTTTGCATATCTTTAAGAGTTTTAAGGTCGAAAACCGACAGAACTTCAGAGTCTGCACCACCAAGTTTGAATTTTTCGATTTCGTCGAGACCGTCGTGCATTTGAGCGTAAAGTTCGCGATAACGGGATTTCAAAGCCTTGTTGTAAGTGGTTTTGCCGGGAGTAATAGCAAGTTCACCGGCAGTTTCGGGAAACTTTGCTTTAATTACATCTTCCGGAGTTTGAGCCATAGCCATGCTTCCTGAGAGAAGTACAGCCGAAAATGCTAATGCTAATTTTTCCGATTTCATCTTTATCATAATACTAAAATTTAAAATATTAAAAATTAATTCTCTCTATTATTGAAACTTCCTCTTTACAAACCAAACGTCATGTATAGTAACGTTGAAATGGAGTAGAAAGTATTTTTCTTCGTACAAATTGTTCTGTGTAGTACCCCTTTTGCCCATATCGCAAGATACATTGAGCAACAAAGTACGCAGCGGCATACCTAAACCAAATGTTACACCCTGATTCTTAATGCCTGTGCCGTTAAGCTCAAGGTAAGTGTCTTCGGTGTGAAATCCAGCCCTATAGTGTATGGTCTTGAAAAAACGAGACGAATACTTGTCGGTAACGTATTCCACGCCAGCGTTTAAGGATGTGCTCTTGCGTAAAGGAGTGTTGTTCTCTCCTTCTATGTCAAAGTTCTTCCAATCTTGCAGAGTGTAGTCGGCCATTACGGTAAATTTGTCGTTTACTTCAACCGAGACTCCGACTCCGATTTTTTGGGGAATTATTACGTGCCCCTTTGTTAATGTATCGTTGCAAATTGTATCAAAAGATGAAGCATTGTCTATAGTGTAATTATTAATAATTAACAATTCGTTGCGCGATTTTAACTTTGTTTCACTACCGTAGGTGACTCCGACGTTAAAACGGAGCATATTTTTGGTGGTGTCTTTAGAAGATTTTATGCTTTTGGAAACTAATGCGCCGATCTCGTATGAGAACCCATTGAGGAAGTAGCGGTTTGAATAAGTCACATCTGTATTATAATTGTCGAAGGCTACTGTGGAAACAAGATTATTGCGGTCGAGACTTCCAAAAAGATACGAGCCGGTAGCACCTATCGAAACCATATTCAGGAATTTAAACGATGTAGACAACGAAACCGTGCTTAAACCTCCAGAACCTTCGTACTTTTGAGTATATCCATACAAAAGCTTGTCGGAAGGATTTTCCAATAAGGTGGTATCGTTCATGGTATATCCAACCGAGCTGTAGGGACGCAATGCAAAAACAAAGCTCCACCAAGGTTTTGCAGAAAAACCTCCGGCGAGATATTTAAACGTTGTGTTGTTGTTGCGCTGTGTGGCCGACGACGACGACACAGAAGTATACTTGGTGTCCATTCCTACGTCAAACACAAAACGCTGCATCGGCAAATCGTTGTTGCCGGCAGGGTTTTTCAGGTTAAGGAACATCTCGGAACTGCGAGCCAAACCTGCGCCTCCTGTTGCTATATTGTGACCAAGTGATGGGGCATATATGTCGCCCAAACCATAACGTGAATAGGGCGAATAAGTAATCTTTTGCGCTGACAACGGCAGCGATACCGATGCTAACAGTGTAAATATTAATATTTTAATCGTTTTCAGATACATTGTATTGTAAAATTCTGTTTAATCCAATTGCCACTAAATTTGGCTCTGCAAATATCGTGTTTTTTAATTTCCCAGCCAAGAAAATAGTGTCTCCTCCTGTAAAAATTATTGCTGGATTTTTAAATTTTTGCTTTGCGTATGCAACAAACCATTCAATTTCGGCTATCACACCATTGATAACTCCGTTATTTATAGCACTTTGCGTATCAGTAGGGATTTTATCCGACACGGGTGAAGGCTGCAGCAACGGCAGTTTGGCGGTATGTTCGTGCAATGCGGCAAAACGGAGCGAAAGTCCCGGCGAAATAGAGCCGCCAAGATAACGTTTTCCGCCTTCAACAAACTCGTAAGTTATTGCAGTTCCAGCATCTACAACCAAAGCATCGCGACCAGGGAACAGCACCGAAGCACCCACTGCCGCAGCCAAACGGTCGTTGCCAAGTTGCTCTGGATTGACGTAACTATTTGATATTGGGATATTTGTGTTAGAATTTAGCGTTATAACATTGCATTTATTTGATAATAAGGAAGTTAGCAAATCAGGCTTGGCTCCTACCGACGAAACTATAGCATTGCAAATTTTTGATTTATTAACAATAGTTAACACTTTTTCGGAAAAATCTGCTGCGTCGTTGTCAAAAACTATCGTGTCTGACAGATGTTCGCCATCAAAAAAATAAAATTTGCAGCGGGTATTTCCAAAATCTATTACCAAATTCATACGCCGAAAAGGAATTTTTATTAATTTTGGGGCGAAGTTACTAATTTTGCAAATTAAAAATACTAACACTACCTCAATGAACGCAAAAAAAATTCTTATTGTAGAGGATGACAAGATGTTATGCACTATTTTTCAGATGTTTATCCAAGAGCTAAACTATGAAATAGTAGCCACGGTTCGCACCGGCGAAGATGCAATAGCAGCCTGCGACACATACGGCGACATCGATGTAATTCTGATGGACATTCACTTAGACGGCGACATCGACGGCGTACAAACCGCCCTCGAGATCTCCAAAAAACACAAGACACCTATTATATTTATCACCGGTGACTCCTCGCCCGAAACCATAGAGGCTGCCACTCTCGAAAACGTCTACGGATTTATGACCAAACCAGTGTACAAGCGCAACCTCGGCGTGGCAATAGAATACGCCTTTGCAAAATCTAAAAAAGGATAGCGCAAAAAGTGTTAATTAATTTGAGTAACATAACTATAAAATCGCATTGCTTACACTATTAATAATAGTACTCACAGTATCGGCATTATCAGCGGCATTTTTCGCCGGTATCAAAACCGCTCTCACCGGCAGCGACCGCCTTGTGCTCGACATCGACATCAAGAACGGAACCATCCGTCAGGGCATCGTGTTCCGTCCCGCCGACAATATCGAACTGTGTATCACATGTATGCGCACAGGTGAGATTCTTTCGCAGTGCGTGCTGGCAAGCACATTGTTTATACTCTGCGGACGGCTCGGACTCAGCACTTCGGGCAACTGCATTTTCCTGGTTTCGTCGCTGATAGCCGCCGCCATATTGTGCAAGGCAGTGCCTACGGCTTTTTTTTCGCGTAATGCCAATCAGATGCTACGCACATTTGTCCCTCTCGCCGACTTTATTTCCAATTTCCTCTACCCTGTGGTATATTTGGTGATGTTTCAGGTGATTTCGGCAAGCGGAAAAATCAAGGGACGCAACAACGACACCGAGGCCAACAATATTTCGGAACTTATTCCCACCTCAGCATCCAAAGCCGACGAGGAAGAGTACGACGACGGACGTCTGCAATTCCTCAAAAAAGCCCTCGATTTCAAGGAGATACGTATTCGCGAATGCATAGTGCCGCGCAACGAGATTGTTTCTGCCAACGTTACCGACTCTATCAAAACCCTCACCGACGCTTTTGTGCAGAGCGGATATTCCAAAATAGTGATATGCAACGGCAGTCTCGACCGTATCACCGGCTATGTCAACGCGTTAGACCTGTTTAAAAATCCCAAGAGCATCAAGTCGATAATAATTCCAGCCATCGAAGCCCCGGAGACAATGACCGCCGACAAACTTCTCAAGCAGTTTGTAAAGCGCCGCAAGAGCGTGGCTGTGGTTACCGACGAATACGGCGGAACGGCTGGAATGCTCACCGTGGAGGACATTATCGAAGAGATTACCGGCGAGATAGAAGACGAGCACGATATTCAGGAACTCGTTGAACGTCAGATTGGTAAAAACGAATATGTATTCTCGGGACGTTTGGAAATCGACTATATCAACGAGAAATACAAACTCCACCTGCCCAAGAGCGACGACTACGAAACCCTTGCAGGATACATACTTACGCTCAACAAGGATTTCCCCAAAAACGGCGACGAATTTACCGACAACGGTATCAAAATAAAGGTTTTGCAGGTGAAAAAACCGAAGATTAACACAGTAAGGATAACAGTAAAAGACTAAAAATGAATATAATACACCTCAGCATAATAGATTCCACCAACGACGAGGCACAGCGCCGCATATCGCAAGACCGCGAAGCCACCGACGACTTTGTAATCCGTGCCGACTTTCAAACCGACGGACGTGGACAGCGTGGCAACATCTGGGAGAGCGAAAGCCGCAAAAACCTGATGTTCAGCTATGTGTTTCACCCTAAGGAACTCGCTGTAAACAATCAGTTTATGCTGTCGCAAGCCACAGCCGCAGCCGTTGCCGAATATTTTGAGAGCCGCCAGATACCTGATGTCTCAATCAAATGGCCCAACGACATATACACAGGCATGCAAAAAATCTGCGGCATGCTTATCGAAAACTCAGTTGCGGGCAAGTTTATCAGAACCAGCGTGTTGGGCATAGGCATCAATGTAAACCAGGAGACTTTTCCCGAAAATCTGCCAAATCCAGTGTCGATGAAAATAATTACAGGATTGGAATACAATCTCGACAAGGAGTTGGACGTTTTTTTGGAGATATTACAAAAACACCTCGCGCATATTCAAAACGGAGAAAGGGATATTCTCCGTCAAAACTATATGAAACGCCTTCTCGGATTAAACAAGACATTGGTATACAATTCGCAAGGCAATATTTTTAAAGGAATAATCCGCGACATCGACCCGTTTGGATTTATCACTGTGGAAAACGAGCAGACCGGCGAATCTAAGCAATACGATTTTAAAGAGATAGAGCTGATTATTCCCGAACAAAACAAGCATACAACGTTAAAATGAAGAATATCAAATATATAGCCGCGTTATTAATGATATTTGCCTCGTTTGCGGCACAGGCTCAGTTTTACAACGGTCACCAGATGAATTTCGGACAGAACCGCGTGCAGTACAGCGAGTTTCAATGGATGTACTACCGCTATCCGCAGTTCGACACATATTATTATCAACAAGGAAAAGACCTTGCTCAATTCGTCTGCGACCGTGCCCAGGAGGTGATTCCAGAAATGGAAAAATTCTTTGGCAAAAAAATGCAAAAGCGTATCATTTTTATTGTCTACAACCGACTTACAGAATTCCGCCAAAGCAACATTGGACTGCAGACTCAAGACGTGTCGTCAAACCTCGGAGGCACAACCAAGATTATCGACAACAAGGTTTTTCTATATTTCGACGGCGACCATATAAAGTTCGACGAACAAATCCGCGAGGCTGTGGCATCTGTGCTTTTAACATCGAGCCTTTATGGAACAGGTCTAAAAAACAAAGTGGCAAATTCTGCTGTGATTTCGCTGCCTGAATGGTACAGCCGAGGTCTCACTGCCTACGCTTCAATCAAATGGAATTCCGACGTCGAAGACATTATCCGCGACGGTTTTGAAAATAAAAAATACAAAAAAATCAACCACCTTCGTGGCGACGACGCCAAATATGCCGGTTACTCGCTATGGCATTATATCACAATTGCTTACGGTCGCGATGCCATACCCAACATCATCTACTTGACAGGCATCAACAAAAACCTCAACAACGCTATCGCGCAGGCACTGGGCAAATCTATCAAGAAGCTTTCGCCCGAATGGAAGGAGTTTTACACCGAAAAATTTGCCCTCAACAAGCCCGACAACCCGATTCCTCTCTCCGACACAATTATTAAAAAGCCCAAGCGCAACACGGTGTACGACCATACCGCCACATCGCCCGACGGCAAATACACTTTCTACACCACCAACTGCATGGGCAAGTACAAAATTTATCTTCGCGACAACACAACAGAAGAATTCAAAAAACTGCTGCGCCGTGAACAAAAGCTGGAACAGATTACCGACTACTCCTACCCCATCGCAGCTTGGCATCCCACATCCAAAATCCTCAGTTTTATAATTGAGGAACGCGGATATGTATTTCTGTATCAATACAATACCGACTCCAAATCATTAAACAGCAAAATGCTGCCAAGGTTCGACAAGGTATACTCCATGGACTATTCCGCCGACGGACTTAACATGGTAATGAGCGTGCAACTATCTGGCATGCGCGACATTGTATATTTCAACGTGGCTTCGGGAACATTTGAAAACATCACCCAAGACCTTGCCGACGATATCGACCCAAAATTCGCAGGTGATAAGAAAATAGTATTTGCATCAAACCGTCTCAGCGACACCCTTGTGGCGGAAAAACCCGACCAGCATCAACCAGCAGGACGCACTTACGACCTTTTTGAATATACTCTCGGCAGCAAGAATCCTGTGCTCCGCCGCATCACAAATACTCCTTACGAAAACGAAACCGCACCACACGAGATATCAACAGGCTCGTATACATATATAAGCGACAAAAACGGTATCAAAAACCAGTACGCCTCAATGTTCGACAGCACTATTATTGCCATAGATACTATTGTACATTACAGATATACAAATAGTTACAAAGCAGCATCTAACTATGGCAGAAACATTCTAAGTTTCAACGCCAGCACCAAAAACAAAAAGGCTGACAAAGTGCTGCGCTACAAAGACCGCTATTATATGTTTGACAATTCAACACAGCAATCCACTGCCGACATTCCCCAGCCGTTGCCTCTCACATATTTCAAGGCTCGCGAAAACCGTCGTCAGCAGCGTCAGGACAGTCTTGCCGCTGTACGCCGTAAGAAAGCCATCCGCGACCGCCAGATTGCCGACAGCATTGCCGCAAATCCGCCCAAAGAGTGGGTTCATCCCGACAGCCTCAAATACGACATCACCAACTATACTTTTGAGGAGGAACGTCCTCTTGCTCAGCAGCTTGCTTTCTATCACGAGGATTTGAAAGAACGTCACAAAAACGAAGCTGCAGTGCGTCCTCACCAACGCCTATATTTCACAAATTTCTACATAGACTACCTTGTTAGCCAGATAGATTTCAGCGGCAAGAACCAAAGCTACCAGGCGTTTACGGGCGGACCTTACTACTTCAACCCCGGCGCAAGCGCATATTTCAAAATAGGAATCAAGGATTTGTTTGAAGATTACCGGCTTACAGCAGGCATCAACGTAGGAGGCAATTTCGACAGTTACGATTTCTACCTCTCGTTCGAAGACCTCAAACACCGTCTCGACAAAGAGTACATTTTCCACCGCAGCACATTCCGCAATATCTACGACTATTACGCCACCAAGGTAATCACCAACGAGGGCATGTTTATAGCAAGCTATCCGTTTAACCAGACCTCGGCTGTAAAAGGCACACTCGGACTGCGTTACGACCAGGCGCAATACCTTGTCACCGACTATCAATATTTGGAACAAAAACCTCAGTACCAAGTATTTGCCAAAGCAAAACTGGAATACAACTTCGACAACACCCGCAGTCTCGGCACCAACACTCCCGCTGGCGTAAGAGCCAAAGCGTGGAGCGAACTTTACCAACAGGTTGAAGGCAATTACGACATTATCTCGTCGTGGGGATTCGATTTTAGATATTACCAAAAGATTCACCGCAGCTTGATTTTTGCCACACGATTTGCCGGAGCCACATCTTTTGGTTCTGGAAAAATCATATACTACCTCGGTGCAGTAGACAATTGGACCAAGTTTAAAACCGATGGCATGTTCGACCAGTCGATACAGATAGACCAAAAAGAAAACTATATCTATCAGGCAGTTGCCACCAACATGCGCGGATTTATCCAAAACTGCCGCAATGGCAACTCGTTTGCTGTGCTCAACAACGAAATCCGCTGGCCATTGTTCCGCTATTTGGCGAATAGACCCATCAACTCTAAATTAATCAACGACTTCCAGCTTGTAGGATTCTTTGACGCAGGATCGGCTTGGACAGGAGTCATACCCTTCAAAGATAAAAACGCCTACGACAAATACGAGCTTCAAAACGGGCCCATTACCATGACCATCGACGTAGACCGTCCTTCAATTGTAGCAGGCTACGGTTTCGGATTCCGCACATCGCTCTTAGGATATTTCCTACGTTTTGACTGGGCTTGGGGTGTTGAGGGTCACGTAATTATGCCCCGCGTGTTCTACTTCTCGCTCGGTCTCGATTTCTAATTTTTTTAATAATGCGACACCTTTATTTAATAGCCACATTAACTATTTCGATTTTTTTTGCAACCTGCGCCCCAAAAGGAGAACAAACAGCCTCCAAACCACGCACTTTTATGCAGATAACCACAGCTGCTGATGATCCGGCGCACAAGATTTCAAACATGTTTGACGATATGCAATACACAGCCTTCGCACCCGACGAGATGCGCACCTACGACCTAAAAATCTCACAGTCAACGATTTCGAGCATAAGGTTCACCCCTGCCAAACGCCGTGGATACAGCACCGATTTTACCCTGTTTGTAAAAATAGCAGGAAATTATTACAAATGCACCGGCAACAATCCCGAAATCAATATCAAGCCCGTGGTGGCTGATTCACTGTCGTTTGTAATTGTAAGCAACGAAAAAGGCCGCCGCGCCGAATTTGTGAAAGACTCGCTCGTGTCGGTAGCCATCAGCACCGCCGAACCGCGTCACATACACGCCATTGAGCGTATCGACATCTACAACAACGGTGTTTTGCTCAACGACTCCGCACAGGTAACCGCCTCAGAAACCAGCACTCCCACTGGCAACCTACAACGCTCATTTGCCGACAATTACAAGAGCAACCTCTTCGGCGCGCTTGCCGACAAAATCCTTAGCATCACAAACAATGGTTTCAAAGCCTCGTGGGTGATACGCAGCAACGGCAGCGCGGCATTTTTCACCGAGGAGAAACGATATTTTGAAGGCACTATAGAAAACCGCAACGGACGCACCTTTGTACACATCACAAATGCCATAGGATTTACTCCGCCGTCAGAGGCAGAACTCCGCATTGTGGCCAACAACTTGGTGATTCCGCAGATGAAGCTCGCGCTTCCGTTCGATGGTTGCGACGGCGATTTCATCAATCTGAAACTATTTCCCGAATTGTTCAGCTTCGACATCCGCTATGCCACCGAAAACAATTTTACGCACACCGTGCTTTACGATGAGCCGTTTTGCTACATGCGCTACGCACCCGCACGCGACCTTTTAAAAATTGCGCAAGATTTCTTAGACAAAGGCTACAAAATCAAGATTTTCGACGGGTACCGACCGCACTCGATTCAATATGCAATGTGGAAAATTATACCCAATCCCAATTTTCTTTCCGACCCGTCGAAAGGCTCTATACACAACCGTGGCGGCGCTGTAGACCTCACCATCACCACCCTCGACGGCAAAGATTTAGACATGGGCACCGATTTCGACCATTGCGGTTTTGAGGCATATATGACCAATCTCAACCTGCCCTCGGAGGTGATAGCCAACCGCACACTGCTAAAAGAGGTTATGGAGAAACACGGCTTCCGAGGCATCCGCACCGAATGGTGGCATTTTAGCCATCTGTCGGCATTTTCATTTCCGCTGGCGGATATTCGCCTTAAAGAGTTTGTAGAAAAACAGAATTGAAATTTGACAAAGAATTTTTTGGCAAATAAATCTTTTTTTCGGAACTTTACATGTGAAATCGGGCATTTTATAATTATACAACCCAAAATGTCGCCGATAGTTTAATTTTTCGGTTTATAACAACAAAAGACCTATGAAATTTACTGCAATAGCCGACCGCACAGAGTATTTTTTGCGAAGATTGTCGAAACGCGCAAAATCGTGGTTGGTGTTGGCTGTGTGGACAGCCGCTATACTGATGATACTCTTTGGCACCCTCTGGATATACAACCACATAAAGTTTAACCGCGAACGTGCCGAATACGAGCGCAAGCTGCAGATTTCCACGCAAAACTACTACACATCCACTGTGGAAAACGCCAACCTCGAAAAACGCCTCCAAGACATGAACCTCCGTCTTGCGCAAACCATCGGCTCTATGGTAGAACTCCAAACCATGCTCGACCAAATCAACAGCGAAAAAGCCAATCTCGAAGAGGTGAAACTTCAACTTGAAACCGGCTTAAAAAGCACCCGCACACAGTTAGACAAAGTTCAAAAATCGGTCAACAACCTTATCGACAGCCGTTCGCACACCATCACCACCACCGAAGAAAACGTAATCCACGATTCGGAATGTGAAAACTGCCCGTGATGGGAATTCTCCAATCTCAAAAAATTTTACAAATATTTGTTTCGCATATTAATAATTGTATATATTTGCAACTTTTTTTGAAAAACGGCAGTTATAACATAAAACTAAAATAAAACACTATGTATTGGACACTTGAATTAGCCACTAAATTGGAAGACGCTCCGTGGCCGGCAACCAAAGACGAACTTATCGACTACGCACAACGTTCGGGCGCACCGCTCGAACTTATTGAAAACTTGCAAGAAATCGACGACGACGGCGAAATCTACGAGGGAATCGAGGATATCTGGCCCGACTACCCAAGCAAAGACGATTTCTTCTTCAACGAAGACGAATACTAAACCCAATACCGTAAAAACGCCGCGCAAACATAGTTTGCGCGGCGTTTTTTTATAATACTAGCTTTGTCTACTTCGCCTCTTCTACGCTGAAATCTTTTCCGTATCTTAGCACAAATGTAGACTGGTTTTCAAATCCGCCAACGGGAGAAACTCGCTGAAAATCAAATTTATAAACTAAACCGCGATCATTGTCGTCTTCACAAAAACAGAAATACTTTCCATGTTTGTAAAGCTTTGTAATAAAGCATTTTGCAATATCGTAACCACTGAATCCGTAGATACCAGGTTCGGTATTGAACTTATCGCGGAAATCTGACACGAACAACTTAACAGCCGGATTGTTATAATCGGTAAAACTGTTGGAACGGTAGCAGAAATTCATACTCTGGAGAAACTCCACGTCGATATTGATATATTTTTCCCAGCTCTGCGAACCAAAAAGCACCACCTTATATTTATTAGTCTTAACAACGGTGGTAAGTTGGTTTACAACATTGGTGATAAACACCTCGTCGTTGCTTGGAATCAGCAGCACATTGGTGTTGGTAGCGCTCATAGCCTCCTGCACACGGGCAATACCTCCGCTCTTATAGTTTATCTCCTTGAAAATCATATCCGGAACATTTCTGTCGGAGAAATAACTGCGGGTAAGGTTGTCGCGGTAAAGCTTGGTCATATCCACCTCAGCAGCCGAACCGTTGTGCACCACAATCACAGTAGCGTTTTTGAGGTCGGCAAAATAGTCGGCGGTTTGAGCTATCGATGTAGCGGTAGATGGCGAAAACTGATAAAGATAAGGATTGTTGTTGAGCAGGTCGTTCTTTTGTGCAAAAGGCGACACTAGGGTAATTTGGTTTTCGGTAGAGAATCTTGCAGCCCTCACCACATTGTCGGTGTATAGAGGACCAATAATGAGATCCATTTTTTTCATTTCAGGTGCGCTAAGGATACGGTCGGTAGTGGCAAAGCTATTTTCGGTGTCGTAAACATGGAGCGACACATTTATGCCTTTCTGCTGCATCTCCTTAACTGCGAGAAGAACTCCCTCGTAAAACTCAAAAATTCTCTCGCTGTTTTTGTAAAGTTGCTCTCTTTCGGGATCGGCCTTAACTTTTTCGCTTTGCAAAGCATTGTTGTTGAGGAACAAAGGCAAGAGCAAAGCCACTTTGAATGTGGTGTTCTTATTGTAGCGATAGCCGTCGCAAGGCACATAGTCTGAGTTTCGCATAGCACGGTCTTTAACCATGTTGTTGTCGGAATCCTGCTCTTGGTCGGGGTTAAATGCAACGTCCTCAGGCACAATAGTACGGGGAAATCTGATGATAGTGCCTTGCGGAATGCCGTTTTTGAGTCCAGGGTTATACTTAACAATATCCTCGATGCTAATTGAGTAACGTTCGGATAATGAGTACAAAGTTTCGTTCTGACGGGCGGTGTGATACACGAACTCGGCATCCTGACGGTCGGGCTTGCCAGGGTTTCCTTTGGGAATTTTCAGCACCGTGCCGGTTTTGAGACCGTTCTTGGTGTCGGGATTGTATTGAAAAATGTCTTCCTGCGACACACCGTACTGCTTGCAGATTGAATAGAGCGTCTGCTTTTTCTCAACGGTATGATAAACAAACTGTTGCGTATAACCAGGAGTCTGATTCGAACCGATAACAGGAATTTTCAAGCTTGTGCCGGGAGCTATTTTGCCGCCGAGAGCCTTGTTTTCCATATTGATTTCCTGCACCGTTACGCCGTACGCTTTGGCTATGGCGTCCAAGGTTTCGCCCTCGCGGACGGTGTGTAGATAGTATTTTGTACCAAAAATCTGTACAAAGATGTCTGATTTTTTTACTTGCTGTGCCTGCACTATGCCGCAGCACATCATCGACAAGAGTATTATTAATAATTTTTTCACTGTGATATTAAGTTTTATAATCCAAATTTACCAAAACCGACGCAATTTCAAAAAAAACAATTACTTTTGCAATTGCAACTAGTTTTATTTTGCAAAATTATGAAAAAAAATCTATTAACACTTATTTTTTCTGCATTTATAACCATAAATCTTTCTGCGCAGATCACCACAAACAGACTTACGCATAGCCGTTTTTCGTATCTGCCTGAAACTAAGGAATATATCGACATCAATCTTACTCCATCAACTAAGACAGAAATTCCAGAAAATTGTGTTGGACGACTTGCCAAATGCAACCGCAGTTTCTTCAACAACGCAGAAGAAACAAATGTGGAAGGAGGCACGCTGTGGCGTATAGGTGTCAGTGCCAAGAATGCCGGCTCTGTTGGAGTTGATTTTCAAGGCATAACACTGTCAAAAGGTGTTGAAATGTGCTTGTATGGCGGCAACGATTTTTTAGGTATTATCACCGACACCATCAACAATGAAAACCAAAACCTCCGCACTCGCTATATCGACAATGATTCTATCACTATTGAATTATTTGTGCCAAAAAACATTTACCAACCTGACTTTACTATAGCTAAAATAGCCTACGGTTTTTACCCCATATCCAAAATGCTCAAAGGACATGGACACACCGAAAACAAATGCGAGCAACCCGACATCAACAGTGCCATTGGACAAAAATATCAGATTGAAAAACACGCAGTTGTGCTCTATCAGTTCGACGACGACGATGACTACAGCTATGTTTGCACAGGCACACTTGTCAACAACACTGCAAACGATGCCACACCTTATTTATTAACAGCGGCGCACTGTATCTGCAAGCAAAGCCAGGCGGCTACTGTGGTTACGTATTTCAACTTTGAATTGGCGTCTGACGGGTTCTCACCATCTCCATTTCAGACACTTTCGGGCGCTGAATTAATCGCCTTTCCCACCAAGACTCACCGTTGGGGACTGCGCGACTTCACTGGTGTAAGGATTCAGGAAGATGATTACAACGATTACGACATAAGTTTGTTGAAACTCCACACCATACCGCCGAAATCATACCTCCCCTATTATATCGGACTGTCGTTGTCAACACGAAAAAATATCGACACTGTGGCAACCATCCACCATCCGGCAGGCAACGAAAAAGCAATAGCTGTAAGCAATATGCCGCCATACCAAGACTCATACCCCATCAGCGACGAGATTTTCAACAACAATTCACATTGGCATATCGACACATGGCATTCTGGTTACACCGAAACAGGTTCTTCGGGAGCTCCGCTTATCAACAAAGATAAAAAAATCATCGGAGTGCTTTCGGGTGGTTTCGCCAATTGTGAAGAACCCTACGACGATTTTTATCAAATGATTGCCACTGTTTGGAACACAAACCCAAATCCAAACCATCAGTTGGCTTACTGGCTTGCCAACAATCAAGAAATCACCGAAATAGAAGGGTTCGACCCCTATGGCAATTTTTCAAGCATCGCTATGGCATGGCTCTCAGGCTGGTGGAACGATGATTCTACCGCCATCGAACTCGAATGGGAAGACTATGGCGAGCCGGTCCTCTACCGCATTTACTGCAACAATACCGTTATTAAAGAAATAAACTACGGAGAATCAAACAGATACACTTTTACAAACACATCACCTAATTCTACATACACCTTTTATATAGAGAGTGTTTTTGAAGACGCTACTGTAACATCGCGAAGCAACGGCACTGTATTAGCAAACTTTGTTAACACAATTCCCGCTCCCGACCCTGTTCCTGTTAGCAAAGAAGCCGACAACTCCGCTCCGCTGATATTTCCAAATCCAGCTAAAAATAGTATAAACATATTGTCCTCCAAAGATTTAGGGCAATGTAGAATAACGCTTTATTCCATATCTGGAAAAACAATAAAATCTATTAAAACCGACATCATCGGCGGCAATCCATATTTTTTCAACATAACAGACATTGCTCCAGGTATTTACATCATCAATATCAAGGCTGATAATACCAACATTTCGCAAAAAATAGTAATTGAGTAAAAAAAATCTCATTTTTTTAGCATATTATTCCAACTTTTTTATACATTTGGAAAAAATTAGGCGTAAAGCATATTTAACACAAACAGAAAGACAAAAATGAGAGGAATAGTTCCCCAAAAAGTTAAAGGATTCAGAGATATCACACCGGGGCAGAACTTGCTCCGACAGTTCATAATCGACAAAGCTACAGAGGTTTACCGCCGTTTCGGATTCAGCCGTTACGACACCCCGATAATGGAATATGCCGAGTGTCTCGGCAAATATCTACCCGATGCCGACACCGTGGCTCAGGGCGTTTACTCGTTTAAAAATCCCGAGGAAGAACCAGTTTTCGACACCAACGGACGCGAAATGCGCGACGCCGAAAACCGTGTGATCATGGAAAACCACTTTGTGGCTCTCCGTTACGACCTTACCGCTCCGCTCGCACGTGTTTACGCCGAAAGCCTTTGGCAGCAGCACCTCAGGGGCGAAATCCAAGGCAAGACAAACCTTTTCCGCCGTTACCAGTACGGACCTGTTTTCCGTTTTGAGGCCAAGCTCGACCCAGGACGTTTCCGCGAGTTCTGGCAAATGGACTTCGACACCGTGGGCGCAGAAGACGTAAGCGCCGACGCCGAAAACTGCATGATTCTTTCGCAGGCATTAGAAAACATCGGTCTCAAACGCGGCACATACCTTATCAAAATCAACAACCGCAAGATTGTAAACGGACTGCTCGCCTACACAGGCATCACCGACAAGGAGCAGGAGATGGCAGTGATGCGCGTTATCGACAAGCTCGACAAAATTGGCATCGACGCCGTGGCTAAGGAACTTGGCAAGGGTCGTGTCGACGAGGTTTCGGGCGCAGAAATCCCCGGTCTCAACATCGAAAAGAAATTTGTTGACATCATCATACAGTTTATCAAAGACTTTGAAACCCGTGGCACTCGTGCCGAGGTTTTAGCAAAACTCAAAGCAAAACCCGCCTTTGAAAACGACACATATAAAGAAGGTGTGGAAGAGCTTGAAAAAATCGACACAATTCTCGCACAACTTGGTTACAACGAGGAAGTTGCAATACTCGACCCGGGTATGGTCCGCGGATTGGGATACTACACAGGACCTATCTACGAAGTGGAATCGTTGCAGACCTACAAAGACGAGAAAGGACGTGAACGCCGTGTGGGCTCAATCTGCGGAGGCGGTCGCTACGACGGCTTAGTGGAGAACCTCTTGGGTGTAAAAGTTCCCGCCACAGGTGCGTCGATAGGCGTTGACCGTTTGGCAGAACTTCTCACACTCACCAACCAGGCGCAGATCAACAACGACGGACCTGTGATAATAATCGCGTTCGACGACAGCCTTATGCCGCTCTACCAAAAAACAGCCATGCAGCTGCGTGCAGCCGGCATCGACACCGAAATATACTACGGCGCAAAACGCGGACTCAAGCACCAGATGGCATACGCCGACCGCAACAATAGTCCTTTGGCAGTAATCATTGGTAGCAACGAGGCTGAAAAAGGCGTCGCCACCATCAAAAACCTCCGTCTGGGCAAGCAGCTGGCTGAATCTATCGCCGACAAAAACGAGTGGAAAAACAAGGTGCAGCAAGAGGTGGCAATCGAAAAAATTGCAGAAGAAATAAAAAAAATATTAGAAAAATAAAATACAACTATTTAGAAAAAAAGTTTATATTTGCCGAATATAGCAAATATCAAAATCTGAAAACACAGCAACAATGAGCACTGATAAAAAAATAAAATCGGCACTGATCTCGGTATTCTACAAAACCGACCTCGACAAAATAGTAAAAAAACTTGCAGAACAGGAAGTTGAAATATATTCCACCGGCGGCACTCAGAAATTTATTGAGGGTCTCGGCGTAAAATGCAAAACAGTGGAAGGTCTCACCGGCTATCCCTCGATACTCGGCGGACGAGTTAAGACTCTCCATCCCAAAGTGTTCGGCGGAATTCTCGCACGCAGAGACAACGAAACCGACGCACAGGAAGCCGCTAAATACGAGATTCCTATGATGGATCTCGTGATTGTTGACCTCTATCCCTTTGAGCAGACCGTTGCAAGCGGTGCTTCTGACCAGGACATCATCGAAAAGATAGATATAGGCGGTATCTCGCTCATCCGCGCAGCCGCTAAAAACTACAAAGACGTAGTTATCGTTCCTTCAACAAACCAATACGCCGACATTCTTGAAATACTTGAAAATCAGAACGGTGTAACCACATTGGAACAACGTCGCGAATTTGCTAAAAAAGCATTTGCAGTATCTTCATACTACGACAGCAAGATTTTCACATATTTCGACGGTGGCAACGACCAGTTCCACGCCAACCTCCGCATTGCCGAAGACACAAAACAGGAGATGCGCTACGGCGAGAATCCTCACCAGAAAGCTATGTTCTTTGGCGACATCAACGCAATATTCGACAAACTCCACGGCAAAGACCTCTCTTACAACAATATGCTCGACGTTGACGCCGCTGTTAACATGATGAACGAGTTTGACGAAACCACATTCATCATCATGAAACACAACAACGCCTGCGGTGTGGCTTGCCGCGAAACATTGCTCCAGGCTTGGAAAGACTGCCTCGCCTGCGACCCCGTTTCGGCATTCGGCGGCGTAGTTATCACCAACCGTCAGATTACCAAAGAGGTGGCTGAGGAGATGAACTCGCTCTTTATGGAGGTTATCATCGCTCCCGGATACGACCAGGAGGCTCTCGAAATACTCGAAACCAAAAAGAACCGCATCATCTTGGTTCAGAAAATCACCAAGACTCCCACAACGCTCGTACGCTCGGCTCTCAACGGGTTCCTCTATCAGGAACGCGACCTCAAGACAGAGACTCCCGACGACCTCACAAGCGTTACCGACAAGAAACCCACCCAGCAGGAAATCGAAAGCATGCTGTTCGCCAACAAGATTGTAAAACACTCAAAATCAAATGCAATAGTACTTGCCAACCACAAGCAGCTGTACGCATCGGGCATAGGCCAGACCTCACGTGTTGACGCGCTCAAACAAGCCATCGAAAAAGCCAAGAGCTTCGGATTCGACCTCAACGGCGCAGTTATGGCATCCGACGCATTCTTCCCCTTCGGCGACTGCGTGGAACTTGCTCACAAGGCAGGCATCACAAGCGTAATTCAGCCCGGCGGAAGCGTTCGCGACAACGAAAGCATCGACTACTGCAACCAAAACGGCGTTGCCATGGTCTTCACTGGTGTACGCCACTTTAAACACTAAAATATTTCAACGGATATTTCCGTTCTTTTAAATACGTTACAAGAAAAACAAAAGCAAAATATGGGATTATTTTCATTCTTTACACAGGAATTGGCGATGGACCTTGGCACGGCCAACACGGTCATCATCATGCACGACAAAATCGTGGTTGACGAGCCGTCCATCGTAGCAATCGACCATATCTCGGAAAAGACAATCGCCATAGGTATGAAAGCGCAGCTCATGCACGGTAAAACGCATGAGAACATCCGCACAATCCGTCCCCTTCGCGATGGTGTGATTGCCGACTTTAAGGCAGCCGAGATGATGATCCGCGGTATGATCAAGATGGGCAACACCCGCAGGTTGTTTTTCAACCCATCTATCAAAATCGTAGTAGGTATCCCCTCTGGTAGCACCGAGGTAGAACGCCGCGCCGTTCGCGACAGCGCCGAGCACGCCGGAGCACGCGAGGTTTGGATGATTTTCGAACCTATGGCTGCAGCTCTCGGTATCGGTATCGACGTAGAGGCACCAGAAGGAAACATGGTAGTAGATATAGGCGGTGGTACAACCGAAATCGCTGTAATCTCACTCGGAGGTATTGTCTGCAACCGCAGTATCCGTATTGCGGGCGACGACTTCACCGAAGACATCATGGAATACATGCGTCATCAACATAATATCAAGGTGTTCGACCGTACAGCCGAAGCCATCAAGATCAACGTTGGCTCAGCCATCACCGACCTTGAAGACCCGCCAGCCGACTATATGGTACGCGGACCTCACCAGATGACCGCATTGCCCGTGGAGATTCCTATTTCGTATCAAGAGATTGCACACTGTCTCGACAAATCGATATGCAAAATCGAAGCGGCTATCCTCAACGTTTTGGAGCAGACACCGCCCGAACTTTATGCCGATATTTTCAAAAACGGCATCCACCTCACAGGTGGCGGAGCATTGCTTCGCGGATTAGACAAGCGTCTGTCGGAGAAGACCAACCTTCCCGTAAAAGTATCGGAAGACCCGCTGCACGCTGTTGCCCGCGGTACTGGCATCGCTTTGAAAAACGTTGACAAATTCCCATTCTTGCTTAAATAGCGGAGTACGACCTAAACCACAATCGCTAATGTGGTTTAGGTCGAAACTCTAATATCTATAGTTATGGATAGTCTGTTAAGGTTTCTAAAAAAGATTCACTTCCAAATTATATTTATTGTATTGGAGGTGATAGCTCTCATATTGGCCATAGGTGGCGATGCAAAACGAAACAGCGTTTTCTGCACCTCCGCCAATTTTGTTACGGGCAATATTTACGACCTTGCTTGGACATACGTAAGTTACTTCAACCTTCGCGAGGAGAACGCTATGCTTATGGAGCAGCTATCGAATCTTCGCCGGAAGAGCAACAATTTTTACGTTGCCGACACTGCCCAGTTTAGAAACCAGACCGACTCATTAGGCAAACTCAAATACCGCTTTATCACAGCATCGGTACTTAAAAACTCAATCAACAGCCAAAACAACTTTATGACCTTGGACGTAGGCGAGGCGCAAGGCGTCCGTCCCGACATGGCTGTGGTGTCGGCTTCAGGTGCAGTAGGAATAGTAGTAAACACATCAGAACACTTTTCGCTCGCCATTTCTCTGCTAAACAACAAGGTAGGCATCAGTGCCGGACTTAAGAATAGCAACTTTTACGGCAAACTAAACTGGAGCGGCGAAGACTACCACACCGGCATTCTTCATGAAATTCCAAACCACGTGACACTTCAAGTTGGCGACACAGTAGTTACAAGCGGCTACTCTGCCATCTTTCCCCCAGGCATTCCTGTTGCGGTTATCGAATCGTTTGTGCGAAACAGCGACGACAACTTTTACAGCATAAAGGTTAAATTCACTACCGACCTTAAATGCCTCTCAAGCGTATTTGTAATTGAAAACCTCATGCAGGAAGAGCAATATCAGTTAGAAGAACAAGCATCTAAATTTGTACAATAATGGATCTCAGGGGTTATCTAAAAGTTTTAGGTCAATATTTACTATTGGTAATATTGCAGGTGCTGATTTTCAACAATATAAAAATCAGCTCTTTGGGTATTACGCCTATGTTCTATGTCTTGTTTGTACTTATGGTGCCGTTTGAGGTTCCTAATTGGCTGCAACTCTTCTTTGCCTTTGTGCTGGGCTACACTGTGGATATGTTTGCCGACACACCTGGACTCAACACGGCAGCTTCGGTATTTATGGCGTTTCTACGTCCCATGATGCTCAATATGCTCGCACCTCGCGACGGCTATGAGTCAGGTCTCTATCCTTACGCTTCTTATATGGGTATGCAATGGTTCGTCCGCTACTGCGTTCCATTGGTTTTAGCCCACCATCTTTTTTTCTTCTTAATTGATTCAATAGGCTTTTTCTCATTCACTCAAATAGCAGCCAAAGTATTCTTCACTTCTGCGGTAACTATCTTATTTGTAATTCTATCGCAGTTTTTGATTACTAAGAAGTAACATCTTTTAGTTGACCATACTCAACCATTTATTATTAATATTTAAATTCAATATCATGAAAAAATTCTTGCTACTAACATTTGCAGCATTAATAGGATTATCTGGCTGCAAAAAGGACGACAACGACGACACAGTTGTCCCCGACAACAAACCTGACACCACACAAAAACAGGTAAAACCGACCACTTCGATGCTTTGCATCCACAACAACAAAGTGTCGACTCAGGCATACCAGGTGCAATATGTGGTTGCCGACAACATTGGTGTAAAAAAAGGAAAATCGTACGAAATCACCATTAAGTTGAAAGCTTCGAAAGATGCCAAGCTGTCGTTTCTTATCGGCGACTGGCAAAACACCATCAGTCTTTCTATCGATGCCACAACCGAAATGAAGGAACACAAGTTGGCTTTTGAACCCAGCGCCGACGATGGTCATGTACTATTCCAGACTGGCGACTTTGTGGGCGACATCTATATCGAAAGCGTAACCATTACCCACAAAGGTAGCGGAAAAACCATTCCCCTTACCGAACAACAGAAACACGACACTCTTGTTTGGGCTATGGATCATTGGATTGAAGGAATGATGACCGCCACCAACGGCTTTGTTAAATCTTGGGACGTGGTAAACGAGGCTATCTCTGGAGGTGGCAGTATCGAAGGTTTCTACACTCTGCAACACTCAAGCAATCCCAACGACGATGAAGTGGTGGTACAATCGGGCAATTTCTTCTGGCAGGACTATATGGGCGACATTGACTATGTCCGTACTGCAGTAGCCAGCGCAAGAAAGCACTTCAAAGGCGACCCCGACGAACTGAAACTCTTTATCAACGACTACAACCTTGAAAGCGACTGGGACGACAACAAGAAGCTCAAAAGCCTTATCTACTGGGTTGACAAATGGGAAGCTGACGGAGTTACCAAAATTGACGGTCTCGGAACTCAGATGCACATTTCGTATTACGATGATGAAGGCACTCAAAAAAGCAAGGAGGAGCACATTGTAAAAATGTTTGAACTGATGGCTGCCACTGGCAAACTTGTACGCGTGTCGGAACTCGATATGGGCTATATGCGTGGCAACACACAGCTCAAAACATCTCAAGTTACAGCTGCTGAACTACAGAAGATGGCTGATTATTACGAGTTTATTCTCAACAAATATTTTGAGATAGTACCTCCTGAGCAGCAATACGGATTCTGCCAATGGTGCATGACCGACGCTCCCGACAATACAAGCTGGAGAGCCGGCGAACCCGTAGGTATTTGGAAAGCTGGATACGTTAGGAAAGCTGCCTACAAAGGTTTTGCACAAGGTCTTGCTGAACAAAAGCTCTCCGACGACCTTGCCGACTTAAAGCCCCTCAAAAGCTACATCAAACGTTCAAACCACCCGATTTTCAAAATTAGCGGCGCTCTCGACGTTTCTGAGTTCAGCAGCAATGCTACGCTCAAAACAATTGTTAAAGAGAATTTCGACGAAGTTGTGGCTGGCAATGCTATGAAATACCAATCGTGTGTCAACGGTGGCGGAGAGTTCGATTTCAGCCGAGTTAAAACATTTATAACTAATGCCCAAAACGCTGGCGTAACAATTTTTGGACACACACTGGCTTGGCATTCGCAACAACAACCCGGCTATCTGCTCGGTCTTATGAAAGACATCGAAATTGAAGTTCCCGACAAAGAAAAGGTTGACGTGGTTAATTATTCAATTTCGTACGACAAAATAACAGAATACAAAATGTGGCGTTCCGACAACGACAGCAACAACAATGTAGATTACACTGTAAGCATAGTTAAACGATAATAATCTGATTATCTGATAAAAAAAACTGCAACCCTAAATGAGGATTGCAGTTTTTTTATTATTAAATTGCTTCGAATCTTATCCCAAGAACGCAATCAAAATACCTGCTGCCACTGCCGAGCCGATAACGCCTGAAACGTTTGACGACATACAGTAGTTGAGCACGTGGTTGCGGGGGTCGTATTTAAGAGCGATGTCGTTGGCAACACGTGATGCCATGGGCACTGCGCTAAGACCGGTAGCTCCGATAAGCGGATTAACTTTCTTCTTAGAGAAGAGGTTGAAGAGTTTGGCAAGCATGATGCCACCAAAAATCGAGAATCCGAATGCCAAGAATCCGCCGCAAACAATACCAATTGTTGTCCAATTGAGGAATGCGTCAACGGTCATGGTAGCACCTACGCTAAGACCGAGGAAAATAGTAGCGGAGTTCATAATGGCGTTAGAAGCTGCGTCGAAAATACGTGAGGTAGAGTTACCAACCTCTTTAATCAAGTTTCCGAACATCAACATACCTACCAACGGAACTGCCGAAGGAACGATGATGGCAACCACTGTGGTTACGGCAATCGGGAAGATGATTTTCAAAGCACGCATATTCTTGAACTCTGTTTTTGAAGGATAGAGCTTGTCCTGCTCCTTCATGTTGATAGAGAGTTCTTTTTTGCTGCAAGTGAGTTTTACTACGAGCGGAACAATCACAGGCACGAGAGCCATGTAAGAGTAAGCTGCGATAGCGATAGGTCCGAGCAAGTGAGGAGCCAACTTAATGGTAGTGAAGATAGCTGTAGGACCGTCGGCACCACCGATGATGGCGAGCGAACCTGCTTCTTGCAAGGTGAAGAAGTTGCAAGCTACGAGCAATACAGCAAAGATACCAAACTGAGCACCTGCGCCAAAGATAGCGAGCTTGAGGTTGCGGAGCATAGGACCAAAGTCGGTCAACGCACCTACGCCCATGAAGATAATCGGGGGGAGTAAACCGCTCTTAATCAAAGCGTAATAAATAAAGTTCATTACGCCAAATTCGTGAGCGATATCGTGCAAAGGCATATCCCAAATCTTGAAAATCTCGATGTGACTTACAATATCAGGAGTCTGCAAAATGGGGTTCTTTTCTAAGTCGTACCACAATGCGCCTACTTGCACAAATCCTTCGTGAAATTCTTTAACACCTTCTTTTAATGGAAGATATTTAAATCCTTCGATACCGTTGTTAAAGAATTCGTTGGAGATTCTAAATAGTTCGCCTTCACCGTTAACAGCCAAAACGCCCATATCACCACCCGGGAAGTTGGCAATCAACACACCGAATGCGATAGGAATCAGCAACAACGGCTCGTAGCCTTTCTTAATACCCAAATAGAGCAGCAGAAAAGCCAAAGCGTACATTATCAAAAACTGCGGCTGATCGATGAGCGAATCGAGCGCAGTCATGTGGAATATTTTTTCTAAAACGTCGAACATTGCCTTACTTTATTTTCATTAAAACATCGTCTTCTGAAACCGAATCACCTGATTTAAAACAGATTTCGGCAATTACACCGTCTGATTCGGCGGCTATGGCGTTGAAGGTTTTCATTGCTTCGATGTAGCAAACTGTCTGACCTTTTTTAACAGCGTCGCCAACTTTTACAGCAGGGTCGCCGGTGTTTTTAACAAGGTAGAATTTGCCTTCGAGGGGTGATGTAAGGTCGGCTGCGCCATCGGCAGAAGCTGCGGGAGCGGTTTCGCCTTCGGCTGCAATACGCATAATTACATCGTCTTCCGAAACTGAATCACCTGATTTGAAGCAAATTTCGGTAATTACACCGTCACATTCTGCCGAAATAGCGTTGAATGTTTTCATTGCCTCAATGTAGCAAACTGTCTGACCTTTCTTAACCTTGTCGCCAACTTTTACAGCGGGGTCGCCAGAGTTTTTAACAAGGTAGAATTTGCCTTCGAGGGGAGCAGAAAGCGGTTTGCCTGTTCCGGCTGCGGCAGGTGCCGATGCTGCGGGAGCGGCTGATTTGCCGTCGTTTGCACCGATTGTAACAGCGTATTTAACACCGTTAACGTCAACTGTAACTGTCTGCGGGAACGATGCAAGTGCGGGAACGTTGCTACCACCTTTGCTTGCTTTTTCAGCTTTACGTTTTGCGAGGTCGGCTTCGAAATCTTTCTTAGCTGCGCCTGATTTGTAGAGGCGGTATTGTTGCGGGTGCATTGCAAGCTCAAAGAGCTCTTCGTCGTCTTCGCCAAAATCCCAACCGTTGTCTTGCATTTCTTTGCGGAACGAGTCGAGTGCGTCGGGATATTCGTCTTGAGGATTACCGGTGAAGAATTCGCGACCCTGCTCTTTTGCAAGTGCCACGAGTTCGGGAGCCACTTCGCCAGGAAGTTTACCTGATTTGCCAAGCAACATGCCCCAAATATCGTCGGCGATAAGGCTCCAACGCTCTTTGCCTTTTTCCATCTGCATAACGTTGGTAAGAGCCATATTCTTAACGTATTGGCTGAAAGGTGTTACCAATGGAGGATAGCCCATCTTAGGCCAAACGTATGTAACCTCGTCGAAGAGTTTTATCATAAGTTCGTCCTGTGTGAGTTTGGGCAAGTTGTGTTTCTCTTTGTATTTGTTTACCGATTCGAGGTTTGATTCGAGGTCGGTCATAAGCGAACCCATCATTCCGCCGGGCAGACCAGGAGCGATAAGGAGCGAGTTCATAAAACGGTTGCGCTGAGGAATATAGTATCCGAGGAAATCGTCCATCATCTCTTGAATCAACGAACGAACTTCCATATAAGCGCTCATATTGATTTCTTTAACGTCGAAACCTGCATCTTTCAACATAGGCTGAACGGCAAGGATGTCAACGTGACCTGTTCCCCAAGAGAGGGGTTCCATACCAACGTCAACGTAGTCGCAACCTGCTTTGCAAACCTCCAAAACAGAAGCCATAGCAAAACCAGGACCTGCGTGAGAGTGGTATTCTACAACTATATCTTTGTAATCTTTGATTCCTTTAACAATTTTGCCGAGTTTTACGGGACGGCCGATACCAGCCATATCCTTGATACAGATTTCGTCGGCGCCTGCGTCGATAAGCTGCTTAGCAAGGTTTACGTAGTATTCAACAGTGTGAATAGGGCTTTCGGTGATGCAGAGGCAGCACTGCGAAATCATGTGAGTGCCGTCGGGACGGGTAGCCGCGTGAGCATAACCGATAGAAGGAATGATGTTTCTCGGGTCGTTCAATCCGCAGAATGTACGTGCGATGTCGGTTCCCTGAGTATATTTTACTTTGTAGAAAAGTTTACGAACGTCTACCGGGCACGGGTTCATACGGATTCCGTTGAGTGCGCGGTCGAGCATTTCGGTTTGGATACCTGCCTCGTGAAAAGGTTTGGTCCATGCGCGAACCGATTTGTTTGGGTTTTCGCCGTAAAGGAGGTTAACTTGCTCAAAACCACCGCCGTTGGTTTCAACGCGGTCGAAGCAGCCCATCTTTACAATGGCGGGTGCAACTTTTAAAAGTTGGTCGACACGTGGCTGATATTTTCCCGAACTCTGCCACAAGTCTCTGAATACAAGGTTGAATTTTACTTGTTTGCTCATTTTTTAATACTTGTTTCGGTTTAACCGTGTTTAAATTAAATTCTTTCAATTTTTTCTACGCGACCAAGGCCGCCTGTTATTTGCTCTACCGCTTTTGCGATAGCCTGCTGAACGTCAGGCGCAATTGCTGCCGGAGCCGCCGCTGCTACTGCCTGTTGCGGTTTTTCTTCTTCGGGAGCAATTTTGTTTACCAATTTGATAAGCAATTTACCAAACTGTATAATAAGTATAAGCACCACAAACACAGTGCTCAAACCTATTGCCATCAGCTTTAATGCAAATGAAAAGCTTTCTGAATCATTCATACTATTGTTGTTTTTGAATACGTATTATTTCCTCTTTAAATTGACAAATACACCAAAATGGATAAATATACAATTTTCGCCAAAATTATAAAGAAAAATGAATAAATATATAATTTGTATTTAAAGTTATTGTAAACAAACGCAAGTTTGTAAATACATATATTATATAAGGTGTGGTGATTACGAACGGGTTGCGCCGTCGCTTGTTACTATCCACTTGTAGCTTGTAAGTTCTTTTAATGCCATAGGTCCGCGTGCGTGGAGTTTCTGCGTGCTGATACCTATTTCGGCACCAAGTCCAAACTGTGCTCCGTCGGTGAATGCTGTGCTTGTGTTTATGTAGCAACATGCTGCATCCACGGCGTTTACAAATGTTTCGGCGGCGGCGGGGTCTTCGGTAATTATCGCCTCAGAATGTTTCGACGAATATGTATAAATATGGTCTAATGCCTCTTGAAGATTGTCAACCGTTTTTATCGCCATGCGCAAAGCCTGAAATTCGTATCCAAAATCACTCTCTTGGGCGTGTTTCAACGATGCTTTGTAATTGCCTTCTAATGCCTTGTAAGCTCGCTCATCGGCAAGAATTTCTACATTTTTGTCGGCAAGGGGAGCGGCAATAGCGGGCAGGTCGGCAAGACGTTGACTATTGATAATCAAGCAGTCTAACGCATTACAAACGCTCACACGGCGAGTTTTGGCGTTGCAAACCACACGTTTGCCTTTTTCGAGGTCGCCTTTAACATCAAAATATGTGTGAACCACGCCTGCACCTGTTTCAATTACAGGCACTTTGGCGTTGTCGCGAACTGCATTGATAAGGTTTTTGCTACCACGGGGAATAAGCACGTCGATATATCCAACAGCATTCATAAGGTCGGTGGCAGCCTCGCGACCGGGAGGCAAAAGTTGGATTATATCTTTGTCTACTCCGCAATTAGTTAATACATTGTGCATTATATCTACCAAAACGGCGTTGCTGTCGGCTGCATCGCTACCGCCTTTGAGCACAACGGCATTTCCCGAACGCAAGCAAAGTGCTGCTACATCAACAGTTACATTGGGACGTGCTTCGTAAATTACGCCCACTACACCTAACGGAACACGCACTTTTTTGAGACTGAGTTTCGACGGAAGTTCTTTTGTTTCAAGTACTTCGCCGCAAGGAGCTTCTAATGTAGCCACATTGCGTGTGTCGGCTGCAATTCCCTTAATACGGTCGGCATTGAGCAACAAACGGTCGTACATTGGGTTTTCGGGATTCATACGCGCAAGGTCTTTTTTGTTAGCCTCAATAATGCGCTCGGTGTTTTGTTCAAGAGCGTCGGCAAATGCGTTGAGAATCTCGGTACTTTTGTCTGCTGCAATAGGATTTGTGCGTCGTGCCGCTTCCTTAACTGCTTTCAATTGTGTAAGTGTTTGTTCCATTGTTTGTTCAAACTATTGATTTTCAGGATATATATAAAGATAGTCGTAATGTATTAAAGGTTTAGAATGATCGTCGGAAGTCATTTTTTCGGCTTTGTCTTTGTCCATACCTGCGCGACCTACGCCTAAGGTGTTGCCATCTTGGTCTTTAATCAAAAGAATGTCGTCTTTTTTAAAGTCGCCGTTGTAATTGGTAACGCCGGGGAGCAACAAACTTGCAGCCTTATCGTGAGCAAGCAGTGCGGCTTTTGCACCGTTGTTGACTGTAACAGAGGCTTTTGCAAAACCGTCGGAATATGCAATCCATTTTTTTACGGCTGCACTTGGTTCGCCGGCGGCAAAGTGCGTGCATACAAAATCGGGGTCGCCGTTTACCAAGCGTGTTATCACGTCTTTTTTGGTTCCGTTGGCAATGTAAACATCGATACCCGAATCGGCGGTTTTGCGAGCAATGCGGCATTTGGTCTGCATTCCACCACGTCCAAAACCCGATTTTGTGGTTTGAACATATTGCGAAATATTTGCGCCTTGCTTTATTTCCCTTATCACCGAAGTGCCAGGGTCGGAAGGATTTCCATTAAAAATGCCGTCGATATTGCTGAGTATAAACAACTTTTGACAAGCCATCATCGACGCCATAAGTCCCGAAAGTTCGTCGTTGTCGGTAAACATCAGCGAAGTTACTGATACGGTGTCGTTTTCGTTTACCACAGGGATAACGTTGCTACCCCACAGGGCAAGAATGCAATTGCGCATATTTAGGTAGTGCTCGCGGGTAGAAAAATCCTGCTTTGTTACCAAAATCTGCCCTATGCGTATGTTGTAAAGGTCGAAAATCTGTTTGTATTGGTCGATAAGTTTTACCTGACCTATGCTCGAAAGTATCTGACGCTGAGCCACGGGGTCTAATTCCTGATAGCCCGAAATCATACTGCGGCCTGCTGCCACAGCTCCCGAAGTTACCAAAATGATACGGTGTCCGGCGCGATGAAGTTGAGCAATTTCGGCTACAAGACCTGCCATGCGCTCGGTATCTAACGTACCATCAGCGCGTGTAAGCACATTTGAGCCTATTTTTATGGTGAATGTCATTTTTGCGTTATTTTCTGAAACGCAAAAATAAAAAAAGTTTCAGATTACTACCAAAAACGGTAGGTTTTCAAATTGTTAACTTTTAAATTAGGATTAAGAAGAAAGGAATTATGCATTATGCATTATGAATTATGCATTATGCATTATGAATTATGCATTAAAAAAAATGGGAATTGCCTTGCTTATTGTTTAGTTTGCACTATAAAAAGGGAATATAGAGGAGAATAAATTAATGAAAAAGAAAAATCTATACTGCAAAGACAATTCCCGATGAAAATATATTACTACTTGCTACAAATACTGTTTGATAAGAAAACTTTTTGATTTCAACGCTTTGATAGTCTTGCTCTTAATCTGACGAACACGCTCACGGGTAAGACCGAATTTTTCGCCGATTTCTTCAAGAGTAAAAGCGTGAGGAGCGTCAATTCCGAAATAAAGTCTTACGATGTCGGCTTCGCGTTCGCCAAGAGTGCTGAGCATACGTTTGATTTCGATGCGGAGCGAATCGTTCATAAGCTTGTTGTCGGGTTTTGAAAGCTCGCTTGTGGGCATAAAATCTACCACGCACGAATCTTCGCCTTCGTTGATAGGAGCATCAATGCTTACGTGATGGCTTGCATTCGAAAGTGCGCAACGAACTTCGCGGGGAAGAAGGTCGAGCTCTTTTGCTACCTCTTCGGGACTGGGTTCACGTTGAAATTCGTAAAAGAGTTTGCTATATGTTTGGTTGATTTTAGATATCGCACCAATTTTGTTGAGGGGCAGACGAACCATTCTCGACTGCTCTGCCAAAGCTTGGAGAATCGACTGACGGATCCACCAAACTGCGTAAGAGATAAATTTGAATCCTTTGGTTTCGTCGAAACGTTGAGCAGCTTTGATTAAGCCAACGTTGCCCTCGTTGATAAGGTCGGGTAAGCTAAGACCTTGATTCTGATATTGTTTTGCAACCGAAACTACAAAACGAAGGTTAGTTTTAATAAGGCGGTCGAGAGCTCGAGAATCGCCTTTGCGTATTCTTGCCGCAAGATCAACTTCTTCATCATCTTTAAGGAGACTTATACGGGCTATTTCTTGAAGGTATTTATCAAGCGAGGCTGCCTCGCGGTTGGTAACTTGTTTTGTAATTTTCAACTGTCTCATAATATATCTCTCTTTTTTTTAATGTGTGTTTTTTAATTAGCTGTCTGAAAAATTTGTTTTCAGTTTCCAATGCTAATATACCGAGTATATAAAAACAATACTACTATTCATTTTGTTCATTTTTGTGAATAATGTATAAAAAAATACTCTCCCCTCAAAAAATATCATCTCGCCAATTGAAATAATCAACTATTGTTGTGTTTAATTTGTTTTTTGCTTATATTTGCCAATAAAAAACTTGGGCGCAACAGCTCTGACGAAAAAATAATTCAACTATGATAAAGACAGAAATTTACGATGCCGCCAAAGGCATAAAACGCTACATACTTAGCAACGGTATGGGCATGGAGGCCGGTTTTATTCAACGCGGCGCCACTATCACTAATATCAATGTTCCCGGCAAGGACGGCAAATCCGAAAACGTTATCCTCGAACTTAAAGACTACGACGAATATGTTAAAAACCAGTCGTATATAGGCGTAGTTCCCGGACGTTACGCAAACCGTATCGGCGGTGCAAAATTCACTCTCGACGGAGTGGAATACAAACTTAACCCCAACGACGGACCCAACAGCCTTCACGGCGGACCTACAGGTTTCAGCGTTCGCGACTGGAGCGTAAAAAACACTGTCGACGGCGACGAACCCGAAATCACTTTTGAATATATAAGTCCCGACGGCGAGGAGAATTTCCCCGGAAACCTCACAGCATCTGTTACTTACAAGATTACAAAAAACAACGAGCTTGTAATGCACTATCAGGCTGTTACCGACAAGGCTACTCCCGTTAACCTTACCCAGCACGCATATTTCAACCTCAGCGGCGACTTTAAAGATACCACTATAGCCGATTACGCCATAATGATCAACGCCGATGCCATTACCGAGGTTAAGAGCGACTGTATTCCTACAGGTGTGCTGATGCCCGTTTACGACACCGACTTTGATTTCCGCAAATTCCGCCGTTTAAAAACTATCAAGGATTTTGCATTTGACCACAACTACGTGCTCAACACCAAAGACGGCGACATGTTTCTTGCTGCCGAGGTGGAAGACCCCAACAGCGGACGTATATTAAAGGTGTTCACCAACTATCCCGGAATGCAGTTTTACACTGGCAACTGGCTCGACAACACCCTCACACACCGCTGCGGCAAGAAGATTCCCCGCCAGAGCGCATGCTGTTTTGAAACACAGTTCTTCCCCGACGCACCCAACAATAGCAACTTCCCCAGTGCAATTCTCCGTCCCGGAAAATCGTACAACCAGAAGACCATTTTCAAGTTTGAGGTAGAGAACGACAACGACCGCAAGTTCTTCCCTGAGTTGTAAAACTTTTTTTTACAAACGTCACACGAACTTTTATGACCAAGAGCGATATTACCAATTTTATTATTAATGTAGGAATCTTATTGATTTTTAGGTCGATATACGATTTCTACTGGGTCAAATACCGCGAAACATTCAAAACGCTTATGCAATATGCCACCGGCTTAGTAATAGGCTCGGTTGGCATTATGCTTATGATAGAAAATATTGGCTGGTACAGCGGATCTAAAATTTTTATAGATGCCAAAACTGTGCTTTTGTCGCTCTCTGGTCTGTTTCTTGGCACTCGAACCACTATCACTGCCGCAATCGTAATTGCTGGCTATGCCGCTTACAGATATTTTGAGCCGGAACTTCAATTCTACGCCGTTGATGTGGGCACCGACGTGTGGAACGCCGACGGAATGCTTATTTTCGACATCTACACCATTGTAATTTCGGCACTGTGCGGAATACTTTTCAACAGGTTTCACCAAAGATGGGTGGCGCTTCACGAAATCAAGACCCTTGCTACACTTGCGTGGGCGGTGCACCTGTTGATGTATCTTATGACTCCGGTAATCATCACCGACCAGACACTTTATAATATGGTGGCTATTGCGCCTACTATTTTGTGCGTATTTCCTGCTGCCACCGTGCTGCTCGGACGGCTTATGATTACCGATGCCACACGATGGGACCTCAAAGCCCAGCTTTCGTACACCGAAGACAAATTCAACAAGGTGGCGCTATGCTCCGACGACTGTTTCTGGGAAATCGACAGCAAGGGGTTTGTTGTGTATGTGAGCAACACTGTGGCTAAAATTATAGGCTATTCGCCCCGCGAAATAATAGCGAAAAAGCCTTACCAGTTTCTCAATGATTTGGAATCGAAAAACCGTATTTTAGAATACGTGCTCAACAACTCAAACCCAAACGACATTTTCGACAACGAATTGGTGCTGCAGCACAAAGACGGCGCTCAGATTCACTGCACAGCTCGTGGTATGAAACGTTTCGACAGGTTTGGAAATCTTGCCGGATACATTGGCATTATCCACAACGCTAACGAGCAGTATATGCAGCACGAACTTATGCGTCGAAACCAGATGCAGCTTCGCGAGCAAAACAAACAATACGAAACTCTCAACAACGAGCTGAAAACCAACTACGAAAAAATCAACTCGATAAACCAAGACCTTGTTACCGCAAAAACCCAGCTCGAAAACGCCGAACAAGCCAAAAAGAATTTCATAGCTAATATCAGCCAGGAGATAAAAGCGCCATTGGCCACCATCAACAACTATCTCGACACCGCAGCAAATCCGTTTCACAAAACCGAAGACCACATTCAGTTTATAACGGCTGTAAAACAGCAGTGCGACGACATTATGCTGCTGCTCGAAGAGATTTCTGACCTCGAAAAAATCGACGAAGGATGTTTTACTGTAAGCGAAACCGCCGGCGACATCGGCTACCTGTTTAACGAGATATGCGAGCACTACAAGCTCCGAAGCCTATTCCTCAACAACAAGCGCATAGAGTTTATTCACCGATTGAGCATCAGGGGCGAGAAACAGGCTGTGAAAACCGATTTTGCAAAACTGCGGATCGTGCTCAAAAACATAATCAACAATGCTTGCGCCTTTACCGACAAGGGCGAAATACGGTTCAGCTGCTCGCTCTTCAACAACGACACCGAAATCAAATTTGAGATTTCTGACACCGGCATAGGCATCGACAGCGAAACCCTCAAAGAGATATTCTCACGCTCACATCAAGCACCAGCCAACACACGCGGCTACGGTTCAAGCTTAGGTCTGCCTGTTGCAAAAGCCGTTGTGGAAGCCTTGGGCGGCGAAATCCATGTGGAATCCACTGTGGGTGAAGGCACCACTTTTTGGTTTACTATTCCCTACAAAAAAGCAATTATCGCCGCCGACAACCAATACAAATGGAAAGACAAAAACGCCGTGGTAATTTGCAAAGACCGCCTTCTGTCGGTGTATATCACCAACATCCTTATGAAAACCGACATCCACTACAAGGTGTACACCATAGAGCGCAACCGGCCGTTTAGCGAAGACCAGTTCCACGTTAGCTACGATGTGGTGCTTATGGATTCCCGACTTGTAAAATCAGAATATGGTGATATTATAGAGGAGTTTTTGAAAGACAAATCAGCCCCTGTTATATATTTAGACTCTCCTGAAAACGGCAACATGCCAGAAAGCGCCAGCATCTACGAGGCAATGGCTGCCGTACTAAGCAAATAAAAAAAAGGCGGCAACTTTGTCAGCCGCCGCCAATTTAATGATGAAAAAATTGCTTACTTAATAAAAGTGAACGATTTGTCGAACATCTCTCCGAAAATGGGAAGCTTGTCGGTGTTAGGTTTCACAGCATGTACTACGCCGAGAATCCAGAAAATAAAGATAACAAGGTAAAGAACCATGGCGATCAAACCTCCGATAGTTCCAAAGTTACCTAAAATACTTGCTATCAAGCAAAGGATGAACAAGCCTAATCCTTGACGAAGATGAGTTCTGAGGTAATCGTCTCTGTCTTCAAGTTTAACAGCCAACAATGGAATGAGAAAAAGAATTCCACAGTAGCTAAGTACGCCCATAAGTTTGTTGGGCTCGTTTCCAGTTTGAACTGGTGTTGTTTCTTCTGCCATAATTGTGTTAGTTTAGAGTTTTAATATATTATAAATTAAAAGTGTCGCAATATACAATATTTTTTTTGATTAGTGATAATAAAAACCAAAAAAAATTAAAAAAAAATTTATCGGTTGAACCGTGCACCCCGTAATTTGATGGCTGTGAGCACTTTTTTTGTATAAAGGGGGAAGTCGCCGTTCATCATCCAAGTATAATAATTTGGTTCACGCCTAAGCACTTCTTCCACTTTCAAACCTTTGTGCTTGCCAAAGTTTACAATCTCGTTGCCTTGCTCATCGTATACGAAACGTCCGGCAAAGTCCACATTGTTGGTCTGCACCGAAAACTCAGAAAGTTTTTCCACATCGTTTTCAATCTGGTCCTTGTATTTTTCGAGCTGAGCTTTCAGCACTTCGTAAGTGGCACGGGTATCGCCGAGCGCAGAGTGAGCGTCGGTAAGGTCTTTGCCGCAGTAAAATTTGTATGCTGCAGCCAGATTGCGCTGTTCGAGTTTGTGATAAATAACCTGCACGTCGATAGCACGGCGTTTTTTCATATCAAAGTCGAAACCGGCACGGAGAAGTTCCTCAGCCAGCATCGGAATGTCGAACTTATTAGAATTGAAACCTGCCAAATCGCAGTTTTCGATAAACTTGTTTAGTTTTGGAGCAATTTCGGCAAAGGTGGGGCAATTTTTGAGGTCGGCATCAGTAATGCCAGTAACTTCAGAAGCCTCTTTGCTCATAGGTATTGTGGGATTTACACGTGCTGTAAAAGTCTCCTCAGTGTGGTCGGGATTGATTTTGAGCACGCACACCTCCACCACACGGTCGGTAGCCACATTAATGCCAGTGGTTTCCAGATCAAAAAACACAATCGGTTTCTTAAGATTCAGTTCCATAAGTAGAATCGTTATTGGAGTTATTATCTTCGGTAGACGGTTTGTCTTCTCTGTTGGTGATGTAAGCCGGACGGCGCAGTTCAAAGTTTTTGCCGAGGTAAACGCGACGCACCTCAGGGTCGTTTGCAAGGTCTTCGGGCGTGCCGGCTTGAAGTATTTTGCCGTCGTAGAGCAGGTATGCGCGGTCGGTGATTGCGAGGGTTTCGTCAACGTTGTGGTCGGTGATAAGGATACCGATGTTCTTGTTTTTGAGGGTGGCAACAATGCCCTGAATATCTTCCACAGCGATAGGGTCTACACCTGCAAAGGGTTCGTCCAAAAGAATGAACTTGGGGTCAACAGCCAATGCACGGGCGATTTCGGTACGGCGACGTTCGCCACCCGAGAGCTGTATGCCGAGGCTCTTGCGTATGTGTCCGAGACCAAATTCGGCAATAAGGCTTTCGAGTTTCTCTTTCTGATACTCTTTGCTGAAACCGCGCACCTCCATCACCGACTTGATATTGTCTTCTACGCTCATCTGACGGAATACCGAAGCCTCTTGTGGCAGGTATCCCACGCCGAGTTGCGCACGTTTGTACATCGGGAATTTTGTAATCTCGGTGTTGTCGAGAAAAATTTGACCGCCGTTTGGCTTGATCAAGCCTACTATCATATAAAAAGATGTGGTTTTTCCGGCGCCGTTAGGACCGAGCAATCCCACAATTTCGCCTTGCGAAACATTTATCGACACGTCTTTTACAACGGTACGTTTTCCGTATATTTTAATTAGGTGTTCTGCTTGAAGCTTCATCTGTTCGTTTTTTTGATAGCGCAAATATCTAAAAAAAAAGCAAAATGAAAGTATCATTTTGCTTTTTTTATACCTTTTTCAGTAAAAAAACTACTTAACTTCAATCACCGAGTTGATGCCGAGGTCGTTTTCTTCGGTAGGAAGGTTGGGATCGTTGCCCCAGATAGTACCGTCGAAGATATAGCGGAACTGGTGAACGCCTTTTTCAAGTTCTATCTCGGCTGAAAATTTCTTAGTTTTTTTATCGAATTTCATCACTGTAATTTCTTTGTCCCAGTTGTTGAAGTCGCCGGCGAGGTTTACTGTCTGCGCGTTGTTGGCAGCCTCCTGAGAGATAGAAAAGAGTGTTTTTACTTTAGAACCAAAGATGTTTTTGGGTTCTTCTTTTTTAGCTGCTGTTTTTTTGGTGGTTGTCTTAGCAGTTTTGGGGGCTTTTTCTTCTGCCTCAGTTGCTTTTTTCTTTGTTGCCATGTTTTTAGTTTTTGGTTATTATTAATGTCGCAAAGATAATGTATTTTTGCTTATTGTATATATATTTTTGTAATTTTAATATTAAGTTTCATTAAACTTTTTGATTTTATGGCAATAACTATTCCATTTTTTGCACTTCGGCGTAGTATTCGCCTTTGTCGTTTAATACCACAACTCCGTCGTCGACCATTTTGCGCAGCACCTGTGTTGTGTGGTCGGGGTCGTAGGTGCAGTTGCCGGTAATGTCAGCCAATGTGCGGGGCGTGTTTTTCACAAAGTGGAATATATTGTCGAATATGGCATCAAACTCTTCAGAAAACTCATATCTATCACGTTTTGAACGGCATACATCGCAGCATCCGCAGTCTTTGTCGCTGTTTTCGCCAAAATAGCTGGTAAGCTGACGGCTGCGGCATGTCTGATCGTTGATACAATATTTTATAACAGCGTTTACTCTTTCGGAATAATGCTCTTTAAGCATGTCGTATGATTCGGGCGAAATTATAACGCTCTTGTCGTCGAGACGTTCTTCTGAAAAAATGAGAAACGGCGTGCGCTTTTGCGGTATGTAGCTTATGATTTTTTGCTGCGACATTTTTTTGAGCACCTCCACCACGGTGTCGCGGCTGCATTGCGCATATTTTGCAAGCATATCCTCGTCGATGTCGGCATAGTTGCTAAACAATCCCGTGTAACTGCGCAGAAGCAGTTTGATAAAGGCATCGGTTTGACGGTTTGCCACCTGGTATTTGTAAAGGTCTTCGCGCGAAATCAAAAACATAATGCGCGAACACACAAACACTTCGTCGGTGGTTTCGATGTAGCCGTTGCGCTGAAGTATTTTCAACGCGCTCATACACTGCAATATATTAAGGTTGTACTGCTCCACAAAATGACCAATCTTAAATTCAAACGTGCGACCTTTGGCGCTGCCTATTGGAATCTGGTAATAGTTGCCGAGCATATTGTAAACCTGCTTGATATACTCTTTTGGAGGGAACGAAGTGGTAAGATTGCGGCGAAGGTTTGAAATGTCGCGGTCGTTGTACATCAACACGGCGTATGCAGTTTTTTCGTCGCGTCCACCCCTTCCCGCCTCCTGAAAATATGCTTCAAGGCTGTCGGGAATATCCAAATGCGCCACAAACCTTACGTCAGACTTGTCGATACCCATTCCAAAGGCATTTGTAGCGCAGATAATACGGGTCTTGCCGTCTTTCCACTGCTGCTGTCGGAAATCTTTGTAAGCCTGGGTAAGTCCGGCGTGAAAATAATCTGCCGAAACGCCTTTTGATTTCAAGAAATCAGATGTTTCGCGAGTTTTTTTACGGTTGCGCACATACACCACGCCCGTGCCAGGCTGATTTTTTACAATGCGCATCAGATAGTTTTCCTTGTCTTCTACCTTGCGGACAATATAAATAAGGTTGCTGCGGGCAAAGCTTTTTTTAAAGAGGTTCTTTTCTTTAAAAAGGAGTTTTTCTTGAATATCGTCGGCCACTTGCGGCGTGGCGGTGGCGGTAAGGGCGAGCACAGGCACACCTGGCAACAATCGGCGGACGTCGGCAATTTTGAGATACGACGGTCGGAAATCATAACCCCACTGCGATATACAGTGAGCCTCGTCGATAGCCAGCATACTCACTTTCAAGGTCTTAAGACGTTCCAAAAACAATTCTGTACTAAGCCTTTCGGGCGAAAGATACAAAAACTTGGTGCCGCCAAAAGTGCAAGAGTCAAACGCAGCCTGAATTTCGTGATAAGTGAGTCCCGAATACACAGCCACAGCGTTGATGTTGCGGCGGCGGAGGTTTTCCACTTGGTCTTTCATTAAGGCTATAAGAGGAGTTACCACAATGCATACACCCTCTTTGCTAAGCGCAGGCACTTGAAATATAATGCTTTTGCCGCCACCTGTAGGCAAAAGTCCAAGCGTGTCGCGCCCCTCGTCTGCCACTGATTTAATTATCTCTTCCTGCAATGGACGAAACGACGTATAGCCCCAATAGTGCTTCAATATGTCGGTATAAATACTCACAAGCACAAAGGTAAAAATTTTTTTTCTTATTTAACGTTAAAAAAATGGCTGAGGATAAATATTTTTCTAATTTTGGCGAAAATTACGGATAGTGTTTTCCGACGGGTTTTCTAACCTCTATATTTTGAAGATTTATATTTGAAATGAAAAAATTATTATTATCAATAATAACTGCAAGCAGCATAACAATAAGCGTAAAAGCTCAACAAGCCGAGCCTATATTTACAATAGACAACAAGCTCGAAGTTTACGCCGACGAATTTTGGCGCGATTACAAGCAGCACAGCGACTCTGAACCTGACGACTTAAAACTTCTGGTAGAACGATATGCAAACTACCGTCTGCAAATTTACGATGCGGAACAGCGGAACTTAGACACCGCTACTTCGGTGAAAAGCGCCCGTAATTATTATCAAAACTATTTAATAACCAAGCATATATCCGAAGGCAAACAAGCCCAGAGGATAATTTCGCAGCTTACCCGCGAATGCGGCACTCAATACCGTGTATCGCATATTCAAGTGAATATCGACAGCGACCAGCCTTCCGACACTGCCGCCGCCTTCTTCAAAGCTGCAAAAATACGCACAAGGCTCAATTCTGGTGCCGATTTCGCTCTTGTGGCACGTCAGCTGAGCGACGACCCCTCTGCCAACTTCAACGGCGGCGACCTCGGATATATTTCGGTTCTCGAAATGCCTGGATACAACTTTGCGCAATACGTTAAAGCCAACTACGGAAACTCAGAAATTTCGCAGCCCGTGCACGACAAAAAAGCATATCATATAATAAAGGTGTCGGACAAACGACCGGCGGCAGATTCTATTTTGATTTCGTGCATCGAAATTCGCAAAACCAAACGCTGGAGAGTAGACGATTCGCTGCGCACCCTCGCTACGCAACTCTGCGAAAAGATAAAAAAAGGCGAAGACTTTGCCGCGCTCCAAAAAAAGCACTCTTTCCAAATCGGAAGCCAGAAACTCTCTATATTTGAGGCGGTAGACCGTTACGGTTCGCAAATCAACGACCTTAAAAAAGAGGGCGACTCTTACGCCAAACCCAGCGAAACATACGGCTCGTTATTTATTGTCAAGCTCAACAAGCTATTTCCTCGCAGCGCCGACAGCAAAGCTATCAACGAGAAAGTGAGGTCGCGCTTTATGCTCAGCCACAAATTTGAGGAACTTTCCGACGAATTTCTCGACAGTATAAAAAATGTATCGGGTTTCAAAGGCGTGGAAAATTACGGCTCGCTCGTCAACGCTATCGACGAAACCATATTTGACGGCGAGTGGGTGCCGCAAGAGGGTCTGACACTCATCGACGACAAGCTATTCTCCTTTGGCAAAGACACTTACACCATAGGCGATTTTGCCAGATACATCTACGAAAACCAAACTCCGTGCGCTGTAACGTCACCACGCACCTATCTCGACAACAAGCTCAAAGAGATGACCGACAATCTTGCCGTAGAGGCTGCTAAAAAGATGCTTTTGCGTCGCTATCCGCAATACAACGTGCTCCTGCACGAATACACCTACCCTATCCTATACTCTCTCGCCGACCGCTACAACACATTAGAACAAAAGGCCGACAACCGCTCCGAAGTGGAAGAGTATTACAAGAAAAACTCGTCGAAATATCTTAGCAGTTATTCATTGTACCTCAGAATATTAGAACCAGTACAAGGAGCAGCGCCAAAGAAAATTTCAAAAGCGGCGTTGGATCTTGCGTCATCACCCGACAAGGCTCCCGACCTTTCGCTGATGCGCCCAGTGGCAGCCGACACGTTTCAATTAGGACAAAACCCCATCGCCGACATTGTGATAAGGGGATTCAACTCTGGCGAATACTCTTATCCCGCCGACAAGGTTATAAATCTTGACAACGAAAACAGGATTGTAATAGTAAAGGTGTTGGAAGAGCCGCATCCTATCGAACTCAGCCAGATATATCCGCAAGTGAGCGCAGAATACCGCAGCACTCTCAAATCTGGATACTCCAACAACCTTCGCAACAAATACGACTTAAAAATATCCAAAAACTCAGAAACGATACTTAAAGAATCTTATTAATATACCTCGATAAAATGAAAAACTTCAACAGAATACTGCTTATAGCAATCTTAGCAAATATACTATTAGCGTCGTGTGGCAAGGAAACACCTACAGGCACACGCATTCCGATAGTAAAAGTCTACGACAAATATCTCTACCAAGACGACATCGAAGCACTCGTTCCCGAAGGCACATCTCCGCAGGACAGCGCTCTCAAAGTAAAAAACTATGTAGACGTGTGGGTGCGCAAGCAGCTTATGATCAAAAAAGCGGAGCTCTATCTCACCGACGAGCAGAAAGACGTTGAACGTCAGCTCGAAGACTATCGGGCTAGCCTTTTGATTTACAAGTACCAGCAAAAATATCTGGCAGAAAACTTCGACACCACCGTTACCCCCAACGAAATTAAAGAATACTACCAGCAGCACCAAGACGATTTTAAGCTGCAACGAAACGCTGTGAAGGCTTTCTTTGTAAAAATTCCTCTTGAATCTAACGACATTCCATCTCTGCGCGTGCTGTTAGACTACCGTTCCGAAAAAGACTCCATAAGATTAATGGATTTTTGCCGCGACCATTCGCTCACTTACGACAATTTTGGCGACGAATGGATAACCCTTGCAGAAGCGTCGGAAAAACTGCCCGAAAACATCGACGAAAACGACGACCATGTAAAAAGCCGCCGAATTATCACACAACCCGACGAACAGTTTATGTACCTGCTCAAAATCAGAGACTTTCTCCCTGCCGGACATCTTGAGCCTTTTGAAATGGCACAGCACAGAGTTACCGAAGTGTTGCTCAAATCAAAAATGGCTAAAGGATTGAACATGCTCGAAAACGAACTTTACCAAAACGCCGTAGGTAACGGCAATTTAGTAGAATACTTTGACAACAATAACACTATAAAGTAATGATTAAGAAGATTTTGATATTATCCGCAATATTTTGCTCGGTTGTGGCTGGCACTGCCGCCGCTCAAGATTCTACCGCTGTGGTTAAAGATACCGTTGCTGTAACAAAAGATACCGTTGCTGTAACAAAAGATACCGTTGCTGTAACAAAAGATACCGTTGCTGTAACAAAAGATACCGCCGCTGCAGCTAACCAAATTATCACCGTACTGCAACCCGATAATATGCCTACTTCCACCGACACCATTGTAGTAGACAAGGTGATTGCCGTAGTGGGAAACAAAATTATTCTCGAATCAGAAGTGCAGTCGCAGTATATGCAGGCTCAGGCTCGCAACGCATCTGCCGACAAAGGTCAGGTTTTTGAAGACCTTCTTTACCAAAAACTGCTTGTGGCTCAAGCCGAAATCGACAGCATTGACGTAAAAATCACCGACAAGATGGTAGAAGACCAGGTGACCGAAAAGCTCAACCGCTTTATCGACGAGATGGGCGGCGTGGAGAAAATGGAAGAATACTTCAACAAACCCCTCGCCGAAATCAAGGAAGACCTCCGCGACGTAACCCGCGACCAGCTGATTGCTAGCACCGAGCAAGGCGAAATCACTAAGGATGTAAAAGTTACGCCTGCCGAAGTAAACAAATACTACAAATCTCTCCCAAAAGATTCGCTGCCGCTTATCGACCTCCAATATGAAATCAACGAGATAGTGATTCATCCCACTATATCAAAAAAAGACCGCGACGAAGTGAAAAAGAAACTTTTGGACATTAAAAAAGACGTCCTCGAAAACGGTTCACTGTTTGAAACCAAGGCGGTGCTCTACAGCGAAGACCCAGGTTCGGCAGTTGACGGCGGTGAATTAGGTATGATGTCGCGTGGCGAACTTGTGCCTGAGTTTGCCGCAGCAGCTTTCAACCTCAAAAAAGACTCTATTTCCGACGTTGTGGAATCAGAATTCGGATACCACCTCATACAGCTTATCGACCGCAAAGGCGAACGCATAAATGTGCGTCACATCCTTATGAAACCTAAATTCACACCCGAAGCCAAAGCTCAAGCTAAGGTTAAAATCGACAGCATATACCAGGCGCTCACCGAAAAATCTATCACTTTTGAAGACGCTGCCAAACTTTTCTCCACCAACGACAAAACTGGAAAAAACGGCGGTGTAAAAGTGAACCCATACTCCGGCAACGCAAAATTCACTGTTGAGGCATTGCAGCAAGCCGCTCCCGCCGACTATTACTATATCAGAAACATGGCTGCTAACGAAATCTCAAAACCTTTTGAATCTTACGACGACAAAGGCAACACTGCCTACAAGATAATACTTGTAAAATCAAAAACCGAACCTCACGTAGCCTCTATCGAAACCGACTACCAGACCATCCAAGACATGGCGCTCGAGCACAAATACTCCGAGGCTTACGACAAATGGGTGAAGGAAAAATCTAAATCGGTGTATGTGAAAATTGCCGACGAATACAAAAACGTAAATTTTAAATACAAAGGCTGGATTCATCCCGAATATGATAGATAAAAACTGTTAGACTATGATACAATACAAAAGCGACGTTGAAGCCGCAGACGCCTTAAAACAAAAACACGACCAGCTGATCGAAGAGATTGGCAAGGTGGTTTTCGGACAAAAAGAGATTATAGAACAGGTGCTTGCCGTTATGTTCAGCGGTGGACACTGCCTTTTGGTCGGCGTCCCTGGATTGGCTAAAACTCTCTTAGTAAACACCATAGCCAAGGCTCTCGACCTCAAATACAAGCGCATTCAGTTCACTCCCGACCTTATGCCGTCTGACATCACCGGCAGCGAGATTCTCGACGAGCAGAAGAATTTCCGCTTTATCAAAGGTCCTGTGTTTGCCAACATCATCCTCGCCGACGAGATAAACCGTACTCCGCCTAAGACCCAGTCGGCTCTCTTGGAGGCTATGCAGGAGCATACAGTTACCGTTTCGGGAAACAATTATGTGTTAGACGAACCTTTCTTTGTGCTCGCCACACAAAACCCCGTGGAGCAGGAAGGAACATATCCCCTACCCGAGGCGCAGTTAGACCGTTTTATGTTTAATGTGATTTTAGACTATCCCTCTATCGACGAGGAGATTACCATAGTAAAAAACACCACCCGCGACACCACTGTAGAAACCGCAAAAATAATCTCTGCGGAAGAAATCATCTATTTCCGCAACCTGATAAAAAAAGCAGCAGTATCCGACAACGTGGTGAAATACGCCGTGACACTCGCCGCCAAAACACGTCCTCACACCGCCACCGCGCACACCGCCGCCGACAAGTACCTCAACTGGGGAGCTGGTCCGCGTGCGTCGCAATACCTTGTGGCAGGTGCCAAGACCTACGCAATGCTCCACGGCAAATATTCGCCCGACATCGACGATGTGAAAGCCGTGGCACTGCCAGTGCTCCGTCACCGTATCATACGCAACTATCAGGCAGAGGCAGAAGGCCTTACCGAAGACGACTTGATAAAAATGATGCTTTAGTGAGCGGACTCAAAAGCGTCTAATATTTTTTTAATCTGCTTGATAGTAAGCTGACCGGGAGCGGTAGGTGCTCCGTCGTCGGCAGCGGCGTAGGTGAATGGCGCACCCATCATCACCGAGGCGGCACGTGTTATCTTGCCGGTTTCGCCCATGCAGAATGCCACAATGTCGTTGTACTCGCCATAGAGTCCGAGAATACGGGCATTGTCCGACACCGAGTTAGACTTGCACGCCATCTTCACTATATCAGCGCCCAATTCCTTGCAGTATTTGATAATACCTTTGAGAATACCGGCGTCGGGAGTGGTCTCGTAGTTGTGATACGAGATAATAAGCTTGCATTTCTTGCTCAGCAGGCATGCGCGGCGCAGTTTGAGCGAAAACTCAGGCGCACGCTCTAGCTCCAAGTCGATGTATTCGGCACCGTTGAGCGCGGCTGTTTCGAGCATAGATATGTCGTAATCCTGCTCATACACACCGGGACGGCATGTTACTATATATTTGTACTCCTCGGCAGAGAGCATCTGTATCATTTCGTCGGCGGTGGGTTTCACCAAGTCGACGCGCAGCTCAGCACACTTGTGGTCGCCGAGCTGCCGCATCGCATTGTCCACGCCTTCGGCCGATAGGCATACGTAGAGCATTATTTCTTGGGGTTAATGATTTTATCCTGTATGTTGATAGATTCTTGGTGTATGGCCTGGAATATCTTGGTGATGAGTTCGCGGCTCAGGCTGTTTTCGCCTGCCATCATCATATACTTGTTGAGCAACGAATCCCAGCGTGCGGGCTGAAGCACTGCCATCTTGTTCTCCTTTTTGTAACGTCCGATGCCTTCCGAAATGCTCATACGCTTTTTCAAGAGGTCGATAAGCAGGTCGTCGATCACGTCGATTTTGGCGCGGAGCTCATCGAGAAGTTTGGGCGAGATACCTTGCGGCATGATGTCGCGGATAATGAGGTTGCCGAGCATCTCTTGCAATGCTGCGGGAGTAAGCTGCTGCTTAGCGTCGCTCCAAGCCTTGTCGGGATTGATGTGCGACTCAATCATAAGACCGTCGACATTCAAGTCGAGAGCCTTCTGTGCAATCTCAAACAGGTATTCGCGTTTGCCGGCTATGTGGCTCGGGTCGCAGATAAGGTGAAGGTCGGGACGGCGGCGTTTCATCTCGATAGGAATCTGCCACAGCGGAGCGTTGCGGTAGAGAATCTTCTCGTAGCTTGAGAATCCACGGTGAATAAGTCCGATTTGTTTGATGCCGGCATCCTGAAGACGCTCAACAGCGCCAAGCCAGAGGTCAACGTCGGGGTTCACAGGGTTCTTCACCAATACGGGAATCTCCACACCTTTGAGGCAGTCGGCTATCTCCTGCATAGCAAACGGGTTGGCTGATGTACGTGCGCCAATCCAGATGATGTCGATACCGGCGTTTACGGCTTCCTCCACGTGATGGGTGTTTGCCACTTCGGTAGATGTTACCATGCCGGTCTCCTCTTTCACACGCTGCATCCAGGGAAGTCCCACTGTGCCGATACCCTCGAAGTTGCCCGGACGTGTGCGGGGTTTCCAGATACCTGCGCGGAAAACTTTGATGCCGTTGGCTGCGAGCTGACGGGCTGTTTCAATGGTCTGTTCCTCTGTTTCGGCGCTGCACGGGCCGGCTATAATCAATGGTCTTTTATCAAAAAGGCTGTTAAGATCTATCATAATCTGAATGTTTTATGTTTATTTGTTTAATACTTTCTTTACTCTGTTGGCTTGGTTGATGTAGTTGTCCATACCGTCGGTGTCGCCGTTCTGAAGCAGCTCACGGAAGTCTTTGAGCTTCTCGATATAGGTGTCGAGCACCGACAAAACGTTCTCCTTGTTGTCGTGGAAAATCGGAGTCCACATCTCGGCGTTACTCTTGGCAAGACGGACAGTGCTTTTGAAACCACCCGAAGCCAGGTTGAAGATGTTCTTCTCGTTTTTCTCTTTCTCCAAAACTGTGAGAGCCAGCGCAAACGAGCAAACGTGCGGAATGTGCGACACGTAAGCCACATGGATATCGTGATTGTAAGAGTTGAAGAACATAGGATTCATATTCAGCACCTCGAACATATCCCTAACTGTAGCCACTGCCTTTTCGTCGCTGTCTTCGGCATCGCAGATGATAAACGCCTTGCCGTCGAACATGCCCGAAATAGCCGACCAAGGACCTGAATTTTCGGTTCCCGCCATGGGGTGACAGGCAACGTAGCGGCGGCGGTTTTGATGATATTTCACACGTTCGCAGATAGTTCCCTTGCAGCTTGCTACATCTATTACTATCTGACGCTCAGTAACTTTGTCGAGAATCTGCGGCAGTATTTTTACAACTGCGCTCACCGGCACAGCCACAATTATGATGTCGCCCTGCGCCACGGCCTCGTCGAAAGAGACCTCCTCGTCGATAATACCAACCTGTTTGGCAAAGGCGGAGTGAACAGGATTCTTGTCGTAACCTATCACGGTGTCGGCAAATTTTCTTTTTCTGAGATCGAGAGCGAGCGAACCGCCCAAAAGTCCCAATCCTATAACTGATAGTTTCATCTTATATCGTATTTACAAATTTTATACTCAAATTAATTTGTTAATTATGCATTATGCATTATGAATTATGCATTGTTACATCATCACAGCGTTCCACGATTCCTCGCCCGCCTTATATTCGCCCAGAACCGTAAGTTCCTTCAACAGAGGACGTATTGCGGTGAGCATGTCGCAGTATTTCTGATACTCGGCAAACCTTACGTCGATGTAGAACATATAGTGCATAGGCTGTCCGATAATGGGGCTCGACTCAATCTTGGTGAGGTCTACGCCGTAGAACGAAATAATGCTGAGAATCTGCGAAAGACTTCCGGGATGGTTTTGAAGTATAATCGAGAGCGACGCCTTGTCGCAGTTTGCGGGGCGGTTGCCGTTGTTGGGCTGAACAATCAGGAAACGTGTATAGTTTTTCTTGTTGGTTTCGATGCCTGATTGAATAATCTCTAACCCATACATTTGTGCGGCATACTCCCCTCCTATTGCGCCAATGTTTGCAATCTGTTTTTCTGCAATCTGACGCATGCTGATAGCGGTACTCTCGCTCTCCACAAGTCGGATGTCGGGATATTTACGGAAAAACTGACGGGTTTGGTTGATAGCCATGTAGTGACTTCTAACTTCCTGTATATCTTCAAGTTTAGTACCAGGCAGAGCCACCAAGTTTTGTTTGATACGGAGCGACACCTCGCCGCAAATTTTCACATCGTACTGACGGAGCAGTTTAAGATTGGCGTGTATAGTGCCACTGATAGTGTTTTCAATAGCCATAATGCCATAATCGCTCTCAAATCCGAGCACAGACTCCATTACGTCGTTAAAAGTGAGACGCTCAACAGGTTCTATCTCTTTTCCAGCGAAAAACTCTCGCGCTGCCACCTCGTGAAATGCGCCTCTTACTCCTTGTATTGCTACTTTCATTTTTTTTATAATTAACAAAAAAACCTCGCCGTATTGCTTGGCGAGGCTCTAAATCTTTATATCATAAACATATACAACAAAGAAATATCACCTCGCTAAGCCGCTAAAGTGATAATAATAAATAAAATAAATCTTGTTGTTCTGTTTCATCTTATTTTCGTTTTAACGGCGCAAAAATAAGGGCTTTTTTTTTATTCTCCAAAACAAGAGTCGTTTTTTTTTATTAATAAAATAAATATAGGTGAGACAGATTGTCAATAAAAGCACTTTTTTTTAATTTTTTTTAACAAATCAGGCAAAAAAAAGTTTGCACAATCAGATTTTTTATAATTTTGCGGTGTTAAATAAAAAATATAAAAACAATATTAAATTTATTTACTACTATGAAAAAGTTATTTTATGTAGCAGCAGTAGCTGCATTGGCTCTCGCATCTTGCAAGAGCGGCAACAACAACAACGCAGAAGGCAACGCCACCGAAGGCACAGAACAAACAGCAGCTCAAGACGCAGCAGCTCAGCAGGCAGCAGCAGAAGAGCAGGCACTTGCATCTGCTAAATCTTTCCAAGGCTGGATCGAATCTATCAACGGCAACGACTACGTAATCCGCAACGCCGAAGGTCAAACCATCACAGTTTCTATCCCCAATCCTGGTGAGGAACTTATCGAAGGCGAGCCCATCATCATCAAATACATTGAAGCTGAAGGTGCTAACAAAGCTGCTACCGACAATGCTAAATCTCTCGACCTTTCGCAGGCAGCTAACTTCAAAAAACTCCTCGGCAAATGGGGTACAGCCAACAACGAAATCACATTCGAACTCCGCAAGAGCGGCAAATGCAAAAACGTTGGCAAAGGTCAGAAAACCGAATTCAAATCTTGGCGTATGAAAGACAACAACACCATCGAATTCGAAGTTAAAAACGGCGAAAGCTCTTTCTACATGCCTTGGGGCGTTGAAAACCTCAGCGAAGAAAGCATGACTTTGACTTCTGGCGACAACTCTAAACTCGAAATGACCCGCATCGACAGCGAACGCGAATAATCACAATTTATAATAATTCTTTAAAAATCCCGGCTTTGAAAACAAAGTCGGGTTTTTTTTATCCTACCAAAAAAACTTTGTAGTAAATAAAATTATTTTTATTTTTGCGCATTGCGCAGTATTGCGCTTTATGATATTAAATAACTGAATTACAACTTAATAGCAGAATATAAATGTTTGAAAGTCTAAGCGAAAAACTCGAACAGTCGTTCAAAAAGATAAAAGGCGACGGCAAACTTACCGAAATCAACGTTGTGGACGCACTTAAAGACGTACGCCGCGCTTTGCTCGACGCCGACGTTAACTACAACATTGTTAAGGATTTTACCAACAACGTAAAAGAAAAAGCACTCGGTTCCGAAGTTCAGGGTCAACTTAACCCTACCCAGTTGATGATCAAGATCGTGCACGACGAACTTATCACTCTTATGGGTACTACCGAATCGGAAGTGAACCTCAAAGCCGACCCCGCTATCATCCTTATAGCCGGTCTGCAAGGTTCTGGTAAGACAACTTTCTCTGGCAAATTCGCCAACTTTGTAAAAAGCAAAAAAGGCAAGAAACCCTTGCTCGTGGCTGGCGACGTTTACCGTCCTGCCGCTATCGACCAGTTGAAAGTGCTCGCAGCGCAAATTGATGTTCCCGTTTATACTGTAGAAGGCGAAAAGAACCCCGTAAAAATTGCCCGCGACGCCATAAAGCAGGCAAAGGAAAACGGCAACGACGTGGTAATCATCGATACCGCTGGTCGTCTGGCTGTTGACGAGGAGATGATGACCGAGATCTCAAACATCAAAAACGAGACAAAACCCACCGAGATTCTGTTCGTAGTAGACTCTATGACAGGTCAGGACGCAGTAAACACCGCAAAGGCATTCAACGACCGACTCAACTTCGACGGCGTGGTGCTCACAAAACTCGACGGTGACACCCGCGGTGGTGCTGCCCTCTCTATCCGATACACTGTTGACAAGCCTATCAAGTTCGTATCATCGGGCGAAAAAATCGACGCCCTCGACATATTCTACCCTGCACGTATGGCCGACCGTATTCTCGGCATGGGCGACATCGTTTCTTTGGCAGAACGCCTGCAAGCCCAATACGACGCTGAGGAAGCAGCCAAACTGCAACAGAAAATCCGCAAAGACCAGTTCAACTTCAACGATTTTCTCGACCAGATACAGCAGATCAAGAAGATGGGTAGCCTCAAAGACCTCGCCGCTATGATTCCTGGCGTGGGCAAGGCTATCAAAAACCTCGACATCAGCGACGACGCATTCAAAGAGATTGAGGCAATCATCAAGTCGATGACCCCGTTCGAACGCGAACATCCTGACATTATCAACGGTTCGCGCCGCCGCCGCATAGCCGCTGGCTCGGGCACCGACGTTGCAGTTGTAAACCGCCTTCTCAAACAGTTTGAAGAGACCCGCAAAATGATGAAAATGCTCTCAGGCGGAGGCGGACGCCGTCTTATGGGTATGATGTCGGGCTTGGGAAGACATAGATAAACACCTTATATAATATGACACTCATAGACGGAAAACAGACATCGGCAGAAATCAAAGCCGAAATAGCTCAGGAAGTTAAGCAGATGACCTCGGCAGGCAAACGCGCCCCGCACCTTGCTGCTGTGCTTGTTGGTCACGACGGTGGCAGCGAAACCTACGTGGCCCACAAAATAAAATCGTGCGAGGAGGTTGGTTTCAAATCTTCGCTCATAAGGTTCGAAGACGACGCCACCGAGCAGCAGATTCTCGACACTGTGGCAAAACTCAACAACGACCCCGACGTTGACGGTTTTATTGTGCAACTGCCCCTTCCAAAACATATCGACGAGCAGAAGATAATCGAGGCCATTTCGCCCAAAAAAGACGTTGACGGATTCCATCCCGTAAACCTCGGTCGTCTGGTTGCTGGATTAGACACCTTTGTTTCGGCTACTCCTTCGGGAATAGTTGACCTTATAAAACGCTATAAGATAGAAACTTCGGGCAAGCACTGCGTAATCATAGGCCGCAGCAATATAGTAGGACGTCCGCTGAGCATTCTTATGAGCCAGAAGGGCATCGATGCCACTGTTACCGTATGCCACAGCCGTACCGAAAACCTCAAAGAGATTGCCCGCACAGCCGACATTTTGGTGGCAGCGCTCGGTCGTCCCGGTTTCGTTACAGCCGATATGGTAAAAGAGGGAGCCGCTGTTATCGACGTGGGCACCACACGTGTTCCCTGCGCCGACACAAAATCTGGTTTCAGACTAAAAGGCGACGTAGATTTTGAAACAGTATCGCCCAAATGTTCGTATATAACACCGGTACCGGGCGGCGTAGGTCCTATGACGATTTGCTCGCTGCTCAAAAACACTCTCAAAGCCGCAAAACAGAGATAAGGTTTTAAGAAGCACAATATAAAAACGCCGCAGAAGGAACACCTTTTTGCGGCGTTTTTGTAATTTATTAGAAACTTATGCAACGCCTATTTGCAATACTTATATCAATAACAACGATGATACAGTGGAACGTTTCCGCACAAAACCCACCAGTTCCACCCAACGACAGCGACAAGGCGTCGTATTACAACGATATTGCATCCAATAAAACATCGACTCGGCTATCTATTTTGCCAATCTCTCGCTCAAATACTGCAACGAAACCGACTTCACGCTCGTTGCCTCAAACTATTTCTGCATAAGCAAGTCGTATTACATGCAAAACAAGTCGACAGACGCGTTGAACTATTGCCTTATGGCATTGGACATTAACAAAAAAATAGGCAACAAGTCTGAAATAGCCCGCAACTATATCCTAGCCGCCAAATGCTACCACGACGTCGACATCAAGGACAGCATTTTCTACTACTTTGATATGGCGCTCGACATCTATACCGATCTTCACGACACAGCCAACATTGCGTACACCTACCAGTCGATAGGTGCGGTAAATGTTGACCTCGGCTTTCCTATAACCGCCCGCAAATACTACCTTTACGCCCTTGAAATAGATTCATTATCAGGCAACTACCTCGATATGGCGTTCGACTATCAAAACATAGCCTTTGCCGAAACCGAAACCGGCGCTAAAAAAAACGCGCTCGAATATCTTCGCAAATCGGTGCAGATTTTCGACACTGCCACCACCTCCGACCCCTACTACATCTACATCAAATACGCCACATATCTCGGACTCACAGCCACATACATAAACTTTGCCCAAGAAACTGGCGAAAAGAAATATGCCGACAGCAGTTTCTTCTACATCAAAAAAATAGGCAACTACTTCATTTACAACGGCGTGTATAGTTCTGAAATATTCAAATCCATATACTACTCCCGCTACCTGTCGTTCTGCAACCAGCACGAAGAAGCATTAAAAACACTTATCGACTGCAAGCCGCTGTTAGAATTAGGCGAAGGCGTTGCGATGCTCACGCAATACTACGGGCAACTTTCTGAAGAATATGCCTATTTGGGCAACTATAAAGAAGCCTACGACAATTTTAAAATAATGCACGAATACCGCATTTCGTCAGCCAACGACAGCACAATGAACGTGATTGCAGACTTCAAAGCCGAGCAGGAGAGCAAAATACAGCAGGCGGAAAACAGCCGTCTTGAAGCCGAAAAAACACAACTGCAAACCATTATCACATCGCTTGTGGTGGGACTCATTCTCGCTGTGCTTCTCGTATTCGTTATCATAATGGCATTAAAAATCAAGCACCGCTCCAACCAGCAGTTGTCGGATGTAAACAAAAAGTTGTACCGAAGCATAGCATACGCTCAGCGGATACAAAAAGCGGCAATTACGGCACAAAAAGAGATCAACCGTCTGTTTCCCGAAAACTTCGTATTCTACCGTCCCCGCGACATACTCAGCGGCGACTTTTACCATGTGACACAATGCGGCAGATACCACGTGTTGGTTACCGCCGACTGCACTGGACACGGTATTCCTGGTGCGTGCCTGTCGATGCTGGGCATTTCGGCGCTCAAAGAGTTTTGCGTTACCGAAAAGGATGCCGAAAACCCTGGCACCATTCTCGACCGCATGCGCGACTTTGTAAAATCTACACTCACCTCGGGCAACCAGAGCGCAATTGGAGAAGGCATGGACATGACCATCTGCAGTTTCGATTTTGAAGCAATGGAGATGCGGTACGCCACAGCCAACCAGACAGCATACCTCATACGCCGTGGCGAGGTGCACAAACTTAGGGGCGACTCTATGCCTGTGGGTTTTTATGTGGTTGAAATAGAACATTTTACAACCTTTATCCAGCCATTAGAAAAGGGCGATATGGTATATACTTTTTCCGATGGCATACAAGACCAGCCCGGTGGTGAAATCACCGACACATCAAACCACAAAATAGCCAACATCATAGGCCGCAAGTTTTCAAGCAAAGGACTCGTAAACTTCTTAAAGACAAACTATTACCGTTCTACCGAAACCCAATGCCGTCTTCTTGAAAAAGCAATCGACGACTGGCGCAACGGCCGTCCCCTTATAGATGACATGACCATGATTGGTATCAGGGTTTAAGATATTTTCAATAATATTCACCAAAAATCAATTATCAGTAAATCCACTCAGTATTTTTACTTATACCACACTAAGTTATTCCCTTAAATGCCGCTCAGAGTGTTTTAAACGCCGTTTTTTTATTATATTTTTGAAACGAATAAAATAATAACATTATGGACGGATTAATAACACAGAGAGACACCGTAAACAATTGGATGAAGCGTTACGGAGTAAGATTCGGAATTTACAAAAACGGCGAATTTAAGGAACAAATTTTTCCTTTCGACCCGATTCCGCGCAAGATTTCTGCCTCGGAGTGGAAATTTTTAGAAAAAGGCCTTGTACAACGTGTTAAGGCTCTCAATCTATTTTTGGCGGACGTTTATTCTCAGAAACAGATCATAAAGGAAAATGTTGTGCCGGAGGATTTCGTATTCTCGTCGTCGGGCTATCTTCCTTTCTGCGAGGGAATTAAACCGTCGAAAAACATCTATTCGCACATTTCGGGCATCGACTTGGTGCACGGCAAAAACGACGAATGGTACATCTTGGAAGACAACCTACGTATTCCTTCGGGTGCGTCGTATCCGCTGATAGCGAGAGAGATAACGCGAAACGTGTCGCCATCAACATTTGAAACCAACGCCGTAGCCGACAACCGCAACTACGCCAAGATGCTCAAAAATATGATGGACTATGTGAAAACCGGCGACGGCATCAACGTAATCCTCACCCCCGGACGCTACAATTCGGCATATTTTGAACATTCGTATTTTGCCGAAAAAACGGGCGCGGTATTGGCAGAAAATTCAGAACTTAGGGTTGAAGACGATATGCTTTATTATATCGGAATTGGTAACGAAAAACAAAGAGTTAGCGCAGTTTACCGACGCATTTCCGACGAGTATCTCGACCCGCTTGTGTTTAATGCCGACTCGCTTCTCGGTGTGCCGAACATTATGCAGGTATACCGCAAGGGCAACCTCGCCATCATCAACGCGCCCGGCAACGGCGTGGCAGACGACAAGGGAATATATTATTTTGTCCCCAAAATGATAAAATACTATCTTGGCGAAGAACCTATTTTGCACAACGCCCCCACCTATCTGCCGTTTTACGAGGAGGACAGAAAATTTGTGCTCGACAACCTCAAACGCCTTGTTATCAAGGACGTTGCAGAGGCAGGCGGCTACGGCGTAATCTTCTGCGAAAAATTGTCAAGAGAAAAACTCGAAGAGATTCGCAACCTTGTAATCACTCAGCCGCGCCGATGGATAGCACAAGAAGTGGTGGATTTCAACGACTTACCTATTTTTGAAGGCGACCAAATCGTTGAACGCAAAGCCGACCTCCGCGCCTACGTTGTCTCCGGCGAAGAGACCGAAGTGTGGAAATGCGGCCTCACCCGCTTCTCCCGCAACCCCGACTCGTTTATAGTCAACTCATCGCAAGGTGGAGGATTTAAGGATACGTGGGTGATGGAGTAAGAATGCATAATGCATAATTCATAATGCATAATTCAATATTCGTAATTCGTAATTCGTAATTCATAATTCGTAATTAAAATATGAACCGTTCAATTTCATTAACGAAAGCAAACAGGTTGTTTTGGCTTGGGAGGTATGTTGAGAGGACTTTCCTTAGCATTAACGCCGTAAAAAAATACATCGATGCCACTATCGACAAGGATGGCGAGGCGTTTCGTGAGTATTGCGCAAATATCTCTATTCCTGATAATTACAAAGATAGTCGGGATTTTAAGCGCAGTTACCTCTACGACAAGGATAATCCGTACAGCATTTACAATATGCTTGTAAACGCGTTTGACAACGGTATCGAACTCCGCAACGACATCACTTCCGAATCGCTGTCGTATGTTCATTTGGGTTTGGACGTGATAAAAAAATGTGCCGCCGCAAATGCCAAAATCGGTGAGTTGCAACCTGTTGCCGACTATATGCTGTCGTTTTGGGGCAGCATCGACGAAACCGTTGTAGAAATCCGCACAATGAGTCTTTTGCGCTTGGGACGGCGTTTGGAATCGTTGGACCTCAACATCCGCCTGAAATCTGATTGGGAAAAAATCAATGAAATCCTCAAAGGCGGTGTGCTCACCAACGCCGAAATGCTATCGGTAGTTACCGACGAGTCTAAAACTCTACGTCTCAAAGAGTTGATAGAGCACCGCACAGGCAAAAACGACGGCAAAGACACAGTGGAAATTCTCAATTGCATAAACTCGATGTTTAAAGCCTAACAAAAATGCGCGAGGTTTTGGATTTTGAATACAAAAGCACGTCGGAATTTTCGCAGCCGGTTTACAATCATTCGTTTTTGCTGAGATGTACACCGGAAAATAGTAAGGGACAGAATGTTAAGGTGATGGCATCAAACACGCAAATTGGGTCTCTACAAACCGCCATCGATGGTTTTGGAAATTCTACGATGTTTGGATTGATCAAAGATTATCACAACACATTTTCGGTGATTTCTTCGGGACGTGTAGAGATTGACAATTCGTTGACAGACAAAACATTCTGCCCCGTATTCAAATATCCGTCACCTTTGACAATGCCCAATGCCGAACTGACAGATTTTGCCAAAACTTTTGCAGGCATTTCCGCCGAACAAACTCTCAAAAACCTCGGTGCGGCTGTCCACGACAAAATAGCCTACAAACCTGCTGTAACGTCGATTTCAACCACATCGTCGGAGGTTTTTGCACAGAAAAGCGGCGTTTGTCAAGATTTGTCGCACGTGTTGATTACTTGTTTGAGAATCAACGGAATAACCGCGCGGTATGTAAGCGGATATGTAAAAGGATTGAAACTTAGTCACGCTTGGACAGAGGCATTTTACGACGGCTGTTGGCACGCCTTCGACGCCACCGAAAACTTCTTTGTAACAAACGGTTACATCAAAATAGCCCACGGCCGCGACGCCGCCGACTGCCCGCTAAACAGAGGAATTTATTATGGGAATGCCACCGAAACAATGAACATAGAAATTGAAGTAAAATGATCAAAACAATACTTTCTGCAAAACTGCCTGCCGATGAGAAACTGATGATTCAGAAAAACGAAATCAGGGGCGAACACGAGGGGAAACGCCTCTGTGTGGTTACAGGCACGCACGGCGACGAGTTGGAAGGTC
>JAGCYI010000099.1 GCA_017960885.1 Bacteroidales bacterium | reverse complement strand
GCCGCCGTTTTTTCCGGCAACGTAGAGGCCGCCTGCAACAGCGCCCACTCCGGCAACGCCTATAAGTGCTTTTGCAAATTTTGTTAGTGCCATGTTTTAGAAATATTTATTTTGTAATTTGTTTGAACTTTCTTCTAATTTGATGAGTTCGGAATTCTGCATCATATTCACCTTGTTGTCTTCGAGAATGCCTGCGAAACCGCCGTTGTTGTACTTGTCGAGAATTGCGTCGGCTTTGGCGCTTGCTACGGCGTTGTCGAGAGATATTTCGTCGGTGATGCCGCTTTCGAGGAAGCTGTCCATCTCGCCTATCCAGGTGGCTATGTCGGTGTCCATCTTTTCCATCGCCATCTCAAAAGCCTCGTCGGTCTGCGGGTTGATGAGCGACTTCATTACGCCGAGAGTCTTGTGGTTGGCCTTCATCAGTTCGTAATCCTCCTCCTTGAGTTTTATCTCCTGCTCGGTGTAGCGCACCTTGATTTCGGCAGACTTGCGCACCTCGGTGAGGATGTCGATCATACGTTTTGATTTCTCGTAGTTGAGCGAACGTTTCTTCACGCTCTCGTCGAGTTGCGAGATGTGGCGTTCGAGCAGCATGCCTTCTTCACGGCTGCCGCGCTGCTTAACGATTTTGAGACGTTGGAGAGCCTCGTTCAACTCTTTCTTGTTGCTTTCGAGGGCGCGTTCGTTTTTGATGTGGAGTCCGCGCATCTTGTTGATGCCGTCGTCGATTTTCACAAGGCGGCTCTTCATATCCTTTACTTTGCCTTTTGCAATGGCTATCGGGTCGATTTCTACAATCAAGCCCGTGAGTTTGCGCATAATCACAAAATAGAGGTTCTTGAAAAAGTTGCGCGATGTGTCGTTCATCACCAAAAATACTATCAATGCAAGCACGCCTACAAGGGCAGCAAGTGTAATGGCGTTTTTAGTAAGGTCGATAAGAAACGGCAGATACTTGTAAAAAGCGTATCCTGCTGCACCGATAAGGGCAACGAGTGTTACTTTTGCCAATGTGCCGCCCGGTTTTTGCCAGGGCGACTTTGATTGAGGGAGCTGGTTCATGGAAGTATAACGTTTAATTTGTTCTTTTCATTTTCAAGTTCTTGTACCACAATCTGGAATGTGGCGTCGTAGTTGGTGCGTTTGGCTTCTAGTTCGGCGGAGCATTTTGCCACGTCGGCCTCCATGGTCTGAATCTCCACGTCCAACTGGCTGATTTTGTTCACGAGATCCTCGCGGCGTTTCTGGAGTTCCGCAATTCTTTTCTTGGGATTGTTGATTTTGTCGTTGACAAACTGGTTGTAACTTTTCAGCACGTTGTCAAACTCGTTTTTCACCTCTCTGATGTAGAAGTCGATGCTGTCGGCAATCCTTTTCTTGTCGAACTTAGGATCCTGCGCCCTGAGGCTGTGGTATGCAGCTATGACTCGTGCGTTTTCGTCGGGGATAGCGTTTTTAAAATCCTGGCTTTCAACTATCTTGTTGAGTTCAAAATAGTCGTTGCCCGGAACGTTGCTCTTTTCGATTACCTCCTTGATCATTTCAAGGATGTTTCTATCCACATTGCCACCAGGCACGGTTACGGGCGGCACGTTAACTGCCTCTTGAGGAGCGTAAGACGTGTTGTTGGCTACCGTGTTGGCTGCAGCGGGCTGCGGAGCGGTATATTGTGGTTGCGGTTGTGGCTGAGTGGCTGCAACTTTGGTCTTCAACTGCGGCTGTTCCGCCTGTTGTTGCTTTTCTTCGTTTACAATGAATAAGTCTTTAAAAAATCCCATTTCTTATCAATATTAAGGTTTATTATTTTGCAAATATATTAATAAGAAATGAGATTGTCAAATAAATTTGCTAATTTTTTTTAGTCTCCTGCAGCGTCGGAGAAATCTTGAACGCACATGCTTCTGTATTTTGAGTGGTCGCCAATAGCCACGCCTATTCTAACATAGCCGTCGCCGAGGATGTTCTTGCGGTGACCCACTTTGGTATTGCCATCGTCAACAAGCAACTGACGTGTAATTTTCATTGGGTCGGAATATCCGAACGAAATGTTTTCTGCCATTGCGCCGCCATTGTAGTATTTTGCTACTCTAACAAATGTGCCAGTGCCGTCGGATGATTCGTGCTGCACCAAACCTTTTGGACCAATATCATTTACGTGTGCGCGAGACGCCTTGCAAAGATTCTCGTTGGGAATGAGCATTTTTTTGTTTTTCGACGATTTAAGGTCTTCGATAAGAGATTGCTCGTAACTGTTTGACGAGCCTTTCATGTCGGAAAGATAAGCCTCGGTAAATTTTTCTCCGTCTAAACGTGCGAGGTTCATATAAAAAATTACAAGTTTCTCGTCGTCGGTGAGATAGGTGGCGTCTTTGGCGGTGTTGGCCTTAGCCATTTCCTCGTCGGTAAATACTGCGGCGGCCTTTTCATCGTTGGCGGCGGGGTCGTTGTTGTTGTTTATAACCTCTTGGTTGTTTTCTGGTTCGTCGTCGTCGGGGTCGCAGGCGGTGAAGGTGGCACAGAGGGCTGTACTGAGCAGCACAAGTGCAAACAATTTGGTATATTTTTTCATAGTTGTAATAAATTAATAAGGTTGATATTATTTTTCTGTAATGATACGGAAACGGCGGGAAATAGTTTGCTGAAGATTTATTAGTATTTAAGATTGCCAGTAAATAATAAATTTGTATCTTTACGGCGGATAAACAAAACAACCACGTATATGAAACAGATATTAACTATATTATTACTTTTATTGCCGCTGTTTTCTTTGGGGCAAAGTGTGGAAGATGAAATTGTCTCATTATACGACCGTTCAAAATCTCTTTATCTAAAAGGTGATATTTATGGGGCAAAGAAACTTGGCGTTGAATTGTTGAATGTGACAAAGAAATATTATGGAGAACACAACATTAATTATGGCAACGTTCTTTCATGTCTTGCTTTATATGCTTGTGGCACAGGTGATTATGCCGAAGCGCTCAACTACCTTAACGAAGCATTGGAAATCAGACATAACGATTATGATGTATATCTGTTATCAAAATGTCATGGCAAATTAGGCAACTATAAGGAGGCGGTAAGGCTAGGTACGATAGTTGTAGAAAACGAAAAACGCGGTAATAATCCCCGTAAATATGCAGGCGCGTTGTCGGCATTGGGAACCTATTATTTCGGCTTGGGCGATTATCCAGAAGCTATCAAATTAGAAGAAAAAGCATTGAGCATACGCGAATCATTGGGTAAAATTAACGACGAGTTGGTTCAGTCTTACGCCAACCTTGCAAATTATAATCGATATAATCAAACTTATGATCAAGCTCGCTATTATATTGTAAATATGGTGCCAATAATGGAGTTAGTGTATGATCAATACTCTACACAGTATACCAATACGGTAAATGATTTGTTATTTTTGTTATTTGTGCCTAATCCAGATGCTAAACACGACACTGTTATAAAACTTCAGGAAAGAATTGTATACATTAACAAAATTTCACTTGGAACAGAACATCCCCAATATAACAAATCGCTTACAAACCTTGCTTTTTATTACCTAGTAATAGGCGAACAAGATAAAGCTGTGCGTGCCTATCAACAAAGTTACCAAGGAAAAATCTCTTATGTTTTGAAGAATTTTTTGCTTATGTCACATCATCAACGTGCAATGATGTGGAAAAACGGATCTGATTTGATTTGTTTTCACTTACCATATATTGCCTGCATGTATCCCGACCCTGAGCTTAGCACTCTCGCTTACAACGGTCAATTGTTTTCAAAGGGATTGACACTTAACACCGAAATAGAAATTCAGAAACTTATAGAGCAAAAAGGTGATACTGCCTTTGCCAACCGTTATCACCGAATACTCATGAAACAAGCATTGCTTGACACTCTTTATAAAACACCCGCCAAAAAACGCCTTTTGGATGCCGATTCGCTCGCCAAGGTTATCGAACGCGAAGAAAACTTATTGGTGCAATCCTCTATTGAACTCGGTGATTTTCAACGTAACCTTTCTATTACGTTTGAAGATATACAAAAAAAACTTTTGCCAAATGATTTAGCCATTGAATTTGCTTATTTCAGAGATTCAACTGCGATTGTTTACTCGGCTCTTGTACTTAAACCCGGCATGAAAGCCCCCGAAGCAGTAAAACTTTTTAACTTGGATTCTCTCAACTCCATTACCACAAGCGATATCTACAAAACTTCTAAACTCTACAACCTTATTTGGAAACCCCTTGAAAAATACCTTGACGGCGTAAAGAACGTATATTTTTCGCCGTGTGCCAAACTTCATTCCATTGGTATTGAGTATCTGCCCGATGATGATGGAAATATTTTTTCAGAGAAATTTGCCGCATATCGTTTGTCTTCAACTCGCGAACTTGTTATAAATCATCCTGCTAATAATAATCTCAAGGCTGCAACATTCGGAGGTATCCAATACGACAACTCTACAGATTCATCCAAAATTCGCGATGGTGTGGCAAGTTATCTCGTGGGTACAAGAGTAGAATCCGAAGCAATTGCAAAACTCTTGCTTTCCGCACAATACAATGTTACGGCATTATCCGACACATTAGCTACAGAGGCAAGTTTTAAACAACTGTCGGGCAGTGACTTAAAAATACTTCACATTGCCACCCACGGTTTTTATTTTGCCAAAGACGAAATGGAAAACACTTATTTTAATTTTCTATTGGAAGGGGAAAACACATCCGAAAACTTCACGCTTTCTACCTCCGGTCTCCTTTTTGCCGGAGCTAATGCCGCTTTTGCTCAAGATCGTATCTCAAATTCCGATGATGGTTCCGAAGACGGCATCCTCACCGCCAAAGAAATCTCACGCCTCGACTTCAAGGGTCTCGACTTGGTGGTGCTATCTGCCTGTCAGTCAGGTTTAGGCGAGGTAACAGGCGAGGGAGTCTTCGGACTTCAACGCGGATTTAAGAAAGCCGGAGCACGCACCTTGGTTATGAGCCTTTGGAACGTGAGCGATGATGCCACACAATTATTGATGACCGAATTTTTTAAAAACCTGACCTCAGGAATGAAAAAACGCGAGGCATTTGTTTCGGCGCAAAAGGTTGTCCGTCAGAAATTTCCACATCCGGGATTGTGGGCGGCGTTTATAATGGTCGACGGTGTGGAGTAATCAAAAGTGCTTTTGTGGTAGAATTATCGCAATTGTTATTTCAAATTTGCAAAATTTTCTACTTTTACGCCTCAAAACACATCAGTTATTTATGAAACGCTTACTCAATTTATTATTAGTGTTGCTTCCGCTGTTGACTTTGGCGCAGAGAGAGAGCTTAAACAAGGGTTTGTTGTTAATGAAATCCGGACAGTTTAAAGAGGCTGTAGAACCTTTGGAAACATGTTACAAAACGTCGCAAAACGACGCAGAAGCCCGGGAAAAGTCTATAATGGCGTTATCCATTTGCTATTCAAGAGTTGGCAATATTCAAGAGGCAATAAAGTACGAAACTCAATTGTTGGAAATAAGGAAGAAGACCGTTGGCGAAAATCATCCCGACTATGCCAAATCGTTGAACCGCCTTGCCACTTACCATTATTATCTTGGCAACTATGCCGAGGCGATACGTATTGGTACCGAGTCGTTGAATATCTGCAAGAAAACTCTTGGCGAAGAGCATCCCGACTATGCCAATTCGTTGATAAATCTTGCAAGCTATAACGCAGCGTTCGGCAACTATACCGAGGCAATAAATCTTGGTAAACAGTCGGTGGAGATTAACAAAAAGATACATGGAACAGAGCATCCCGACTATGCCGAATCGCTAAACAAACTTGCAAGTTACAACTATTTTCTTGGCAACTATACCGAGGCAATAGGTCTTGGCACTCAGGCTGTTGAAATCTTTCAGAAAACACTTGGCGAAGAGCATTACAACTATGCCACAGCGTTGAGCAATCTTGCAAATTACAATTCGGCACTTGGCAATTATTCCGAGGCTCTGCGTCTTGACAAACAGACATTGGAAATTTACAAAAAAATACTTGGCGAAAATCATCCCGACTATGCCTCGTCGCTCAACAATCTTGCAACTTTTCATTATTACCTTGGCAACTATAACGAGGCGATACGTCTTGGCACAGAGTCGATGGAAATCCGCAAAAAGGTGAATGGCGAAAATCATCCCGAATATGCCTCGTCGTTGAGCAATCTTGCAAGTTATAATTCCACGCTTGGCAATTATAATGAGGCAATAAGTCTTGGCACTCAGGCAATGCAAATCTTCAAGAAAGTATATGGTGAGGAGCATCGCGAATATGCCACATCGTTAAACAATATAGCTATTTACAATTATCATCATGGCAACAATTCCGAGGCAATACGTCTTGGCATTCAGGCACTTGAACTGCGCAAAAAAGTTCTTGGAGTACAACATCCTGAATATGCCCAATCGTTAAACAACCTTGCCCGGTATAATTTTGTTGCCGGCAACAAGACCAAAGCCGCCGAACTGTTTAATGATTATTACGCACTTTGTTTGTCGTATATTCTAAATAATTTTGCCACAATGACATACAACGAGCGAAGCAATTTTTGGAATAAGTATTCCTATTTTTTTAGCGATTATATTGTAGAAATTGCTCTCGAAGTACCGTCGCCGCAGCAAACATCTCTCGCCTACAATGGTCAGCTATTGTTGAAAGGTCTTACCCTAAATACCGAAATAGAAATTCAAAAACTTATAGAACATAGCAACGACCCATCGCTTGCCAATCGCTATAACCAAATCCGCCATCTTCGCACCCTATTGGACAAGCTCTATCAAATACCAGTTAATCACCGCACTATGAATGTAGATTCGCTCAGGCAGATAATCGAGAACGAAGAACGTCTGCTGTTGCAAAACTGTACAGAACTCGGTGATTATACCACAAATATTTCTATTAAATGGGAAGATGTTCAAAAAAAACTGAAATCCAACGATTTGGCTGTAGAGTTTGCATCATTTGAAGATTTGGATAAAAATAGAATTTACTGTGCGCTTGTGCTCAAAAAGGGTATGAAAGCACCCGAAATGGTAAGGCTTTTTAGCAAAAAAGATTTGCAGAATATCAAGGAGGGCGATTTTTATAAAACTTCGCAACTATATAATCTTGTTTGGAAGCCTCTTCAAAAATACCTCGACGACGTTAAGAATGTTTATTTTTCGCCGTGTGGCAAATTTCACTCTGTGGGTATAGAATACATGCCCGACGATGAGGGAAAAATCTTTGCCGAAAAATATGCTGCATACCGTCTTTCGTCTACACGCGAACTCGCATTAAAACACACTGTCAACACCAACAAAAAAGCCTTGACCTGCGGAGGAATTATCTATGGACTTATGGGCGATGAGGGTGAAAACAACCGTGGTGTAGCCTCGTATATCAAAGGTTCTAAAATAGAATCCGAAGCTGTGGCAAACCTTCTCAAATCAGCCGGTTATAAAGTAACTGTACTTACAGGGAATATTGCCACCGAAGAGAGTTTCAAAAATTATTCGGGTCTTGGAATCAGTATTATGCACATAGGCACTCACGGATTTTACGTAAAGCAAAACGAGTTGGAGAATATGGGTATAAAAGTCTTTTCCGACGACCGTCAAAGTCACGAAGACCGCTCGCTCAGCAGCAGCGGATTACTTTTTGCCGGAGCAAATATCTCTCTCGCCAACGACCCCCGACGCGATATTCCCGACGGAGTAGACGACGGCATACTCACCGCCAAAGAAATCTCCCGCCTTGATTTCAAAGGTCTCGACTTGGTGGTGCTATCTGCCTGTCAGTCAGGTTTAGGCGAGGTAACAGGCGAGGGTGTTTTCGGACTTCAGCGCGGATTTAAGAAAGCCGGAGCCCGCACCCTGGTAATGAGCCTTTGGAATGTGAGCGATGATGCAACGCAACTATTGATGACCGAGTTTTTTAAAAATCTCACATCGGGAAAGACAAAGCGCGAGGCGTTTGTGTTGGCACAAAAGGTTGTACGTCAAAAATTTCCTCACCCGGGATTGTGGGCGGCGTTTGTGATGGTTGACGGTGTGGAATAGTGATAATAATGATACATTGTTTTGAAATTTTTTGTATCTTTACCCAAACAATTTAAACTCTAATGCTATGATTAAACATCTGTTATCCTTTTTGATACTACTGTTGCCTTTGTGCGTATTGGGTCAAAGCAACGAGGCAGACCAATATTTCTACAAAGGTGTAGCTTATGAATCCGCCGACCAGCCAGATAAGGCTATCCCCTATTTCGAAAAGAGCGCCGAACTCGAAAAAAAAATATTTGAACCATCTTCCGACAACTATCACCGATCGGATATTGAGATAGTTAAGTGTAAGTTTTCGATTGTTAACAACTATATTTCATTACAGAATTACAACGAAGCCATAAAGCTGCAGACCAATGTTGTGGAAAGTGTTAAGCAAATTGTGGGAGAAGAGGATGAAGTATATGCCACTATGCTAAACAACCTTTCGTATGTGTATAAGCTCGCCGGCAACTACGATGAGGCTATAAAGTTAGGCTCTGCTACATTGGATATCCGCCGAAAAGTTTTGGGAGAAAAGCATCCTAATTATGCAGCATCGTTGGTGAATATGAAATATTATTGTTCGGAAAGTGGTAAATATGAACAAGCCATAATTTATGCAACGCAGTTGGCAGATTTATACAAAGTTCTTTCCGGAGAGAATAGTAAGGAATATGGTGTGGCACTTAGCGATCTTGCGAAGTTTTATGCTCACTTAAGAAACTACGATGCCTCGATCAGAATCCAGAATAAGGTGACCGAAATTTTCAAACAAGTTTTCGGATCTAATAGTCTTGAGTATGCTGTAGCGCTAAGCAACCTTGCCTCTTTATATCATAGCAATCATAATTTTGGAATTGCGGCAAAAATGGGCGTGCAAGCTTCAGAACTGGTAAAATCTATCAATGGCGAACAAAGTCTTGAATATGCCACATCGCTAAGTAATCTCTCTGTTTACTATTCAAGTCTTGAAAACTATTCCGAGGCAATCAAACTCGAAACCAAGGCGGCGGAGATTCGGAAAAAACTGCTCGGAGAAAATCATAAGGAATATGGTTCGTCGCTCGGACATCTCTCAGCGCTATATTCGTGTATCGGCAACACCCAAGAGTCCATACGGTATGCTATTATGTCATCGAACATTTTTAAGGTAGCTTACGGACCACAATCTCGTGCCTATGCCACAGCATTGCATAGAATAGCTAATGGTTGTGCAGATTTGAAAAACTACGATGACGCAATTAAACTTATGCGGGAAGTGCTGAACATATTAAAGCAAGAAGTGGGAGAATACCATCCAGAATATTTGAACGGCTGGCGTATTGGTTTCCATATAACTCAGCATTTTATACTTTTTACGTGCCGAGGGCTGCGTTCTATTATCCTTGCTCCACATTCAACTCTATGGCATACAACGGTCAGGTGTTGTCAAAAGGCCTCTTGCTGAATGCCGAGCTCGAAATACAAAAACTTATCGACCAGAAGGGCGACACTGCCTTGGCTAATCGTTTTGCAAAAATCCAACACAACCGTGTTTTGGTCGACAGCCTTACTCAAGTTCCTTTTTCTAAGAGGACCATGAATGCGGATTCGCTGTCGCAATTAATAAATAAAGACGAACGTATGCTGGTAGAATCTCTTAAAGAATTAGGCGATTACACCAAAAATCTTTCTATCGACTGGAAAACCATTCAAAAAAAACTTACCGACCAGGACATAGCAATAGAGTTTGCTACCTTTAACGACACCACCAATCAGTTTGTGTATATCGCACTTGTGCTTAAAAAAGGAATGAAATATCCCGAATTGGTAAAACTTTTTGAATCAAAAGATTTTAATAAAATAACAAAAAAGGAGTATTACGTTACCAATAAGCTATATGATATTGTTTGGAAACCCCTTGAAAAATATCTCCAAGGTGTAAAAAACGTATATTTTGCTCCCTCATGCGATTTGCACAATATCGGCATAGAGTACTTGCCTGATGCCAACGGTAATATTTTCGACGAACAATACAATGTATACCGTCTTTCGTCTACCCGTGAACTTGCTATCACACACACTGTTAATGCTGGCAACAAAGCAGCAACCTATGGCGGTATTCACTATAGCAATGATGCCGACAGCACAAACCAGCGTAGCAATGGTCCTGCATTTCTGATAGGTACCAAACTTGAGTCTGAGGCTGTGGCAAAGATACTGAAAAAGGCGGACTACGATGTAACTGTGTTTTCTGGCACCACTGCCACAGAGGAGAGTTTAAAAAATCTTTCGGGCAACGGGTATAAAATTTTGCATATCGGCACTCATGGTTTCTATTATGCTGATAATGTGTTAGAAAACTCTGTCTTGGGTTATCTTGTCGGTGGTGGTCAGAATGCCGAAGACCGTGCAATGAGTTGCAGTGGACTACTCTTCTCAGGTTCAAAGGCCTCTTTTGACCCTTTATCGCGACAAAGCATACCCGAAGGTATGAGCGACGGAATTCTCACTGCTAAGGAGATTTCGCGTCTTGATTTCAAAGGTCTCGACCTTGTGGTGCTGTCTGCTTGTCAGTCGGGTTTAGGAGATATCACCGGCGAAGGTGTCTTCGGACTTCAGCGCGGATTTAAAAAAGCTGGAGCGCATACTATTATAATGAGTCTTTGGAGTGTTTCCGATGAGGCCACGCAAATGCTTATGACAGAATTTTTTAAGAATCTGACATTGAACAACGATAAGCGAGCGGCTTTTGTAAAAGCTCAGGCAACGGTGCGAAAAAAATATTCTAATCCTTCGCTCTGGGCTGCGTTTGTGATGATTGACGGTATTTAATGCATACTTCATAATTCATAATTCATAATGCATAATTCATAATTCGTAATTAATATATGTTGTTTGTATTTCAGAATATAATGAATATCTTTATTCCCAAAATAATTAAAATGATGACAATGATAAAACAATTGATTTCTTTTTTAATCCTGTTTCTGCCTCTGTGCGTTTGTGGACAGAAGAATGAGGCAAACAAACTTTTCAATCAGGGTGTACAACTCTTTGAAGAAGAGAAAATTAATGAGGCTCTCCTATGTTTCAAAAAATGCGACTCGTTGGATAAGGCCACGCTAAAACCAACCTCAAAAAAATACCATAGGACAGATACATGCATATATTCATGTTATAGCAATATTTTGGAACGGCTATCCAACCAAGGTAATGATGCTGAGGCTCTTAGATTGTCGCAAACAATAGTGGAATTTGCCAAATCTGTTTTTAGTGAAGATCATCCCTTATATTTAGATGCATTAAACAATCTTTCTCTGTGTTATTTCGGTGTGGGCGACTATCAAAACGCCGTAAAAGTGGAAACCGAATGTGGAGAATTGGTAAAAAAATATTTGGGCGAAGAGAGTGAGGAGTATTGCTCCATACTCAACAATCTTTCGGCATATAATTCAAATATGGACAACAATTTTGAATCAATCAGATTGAGCACCATTGCTATGAATATACTCAAAAAAATCTCAGGCGAAGATAGTCCTAATTATGCATTGTCGGTTTATAATTTGGCTTGTTTTTATGGCTATGTGGGCAACTACGAAGAGCGGGTAAGGCTCCACAACATTGCGTTTCCTATCTTTAAAAAGACCTTAGGCGAAGAGCATCCTTATTATGCTATGTCGCTCAACGGTTTGGCTGATTCATACGACCGAGAAGGCAACTACACCGATGCAGTTAAATATGGAAAAGAGGCAATGGAGATTGTTAGAAAGTATTACGGCGAAAGTCATTGGCACTATTTTTCTTGTGCTACCAATCTGGTTGATATCTACTTGCATGCAGGTGAATATGACAAAGCAACGCAATTGCTCCAACATCTGTATAACTGTATATATTCTTATATTTTGAAAAATTTCGCCTGTATGACTTCGAGCGAGCGTTTTAACTATTGGAAGGAGTATGAGCATTTCTTATCTTACGGTGTGTCGTCGAGGGCGGCCTTGTACCCTAATCCAATGTTTAATAGGTTGTCGTACGATGCACAGTTGTTCGTAAAGGGTCTTTTGCTTAATACCGAACTCGAACTGCAAAAACTTATTGAGAAAAGCGGCGATACTGCACTTATAAACAGATATCTCAAAATACAGCAAAACCGTATGCTTTTGGATAATCTCACCCAACAAACAATTGCCGAACGAGAGATTGATGCCGATTCGTTGCAAGCCAATTTAGAGCAAGAGGAACTTTCGTTGATACAATCGTCGAAAGCGTTGGGCGATTACACCCACAATCTTTCAATTAGTTGGCTTGATGTGCAAAAGAAATTAAACGACAACGACCTGGCTATAGAGTTTTCACATGTGGAAAAACAATATGGTGAATATGAATATGTTGCTCATATTTTGAAAAAGGGTATGACTTCGCCCGAAATAGTTTCCCTGTTTGGTGAAGACTCGCTTTATATGTTCTCCGTAAATGAAATCTACAACACTCCAAAACTCTATAACGCTCTTTGGAAACCTTTGGAGAAGTATCTGCAAGGTGTTAAGAACGTTTATTTTTCACCATGTGCCAAACTGCACACCATAGGCATTGAGTATATGCCCGACGAGAAAGGACAGTATTTTTGTGAGAAATATGCCGCATACCGTCTTTCGTCTACACGTGAACTGGCGGTGTCGCACGCTATCAATCCCAACCGCAAGGCTGCCACCTACGGCGGCATTCTCTACAACAGCGATGCTGATACTACCAATGAGCGAGGAGGAATTGCGTCGTATCTGAGCGGCACCAAGGCGGAGTCTGATTCTGTGGCGAGCCTTCTGCGCTCTGCCAACTATAGCGTGGTTGCATACAACGATACTGCTGCTACAGAGGCAAGTTTCAAACATCTGTCGGGATCAGGATTGTCGATTTTGCACATCGGCACACATGGTTTTTATTTTTCGGAAGACGAGATGCAGGACATCGGTTTGAATCTTTTGATAGATAGTGACCAAACCGCCGAAGACCGTTCGCTAAGTTGCAGCGGACTGCTTTTGGCAGGAGCCAACGCCGCATTTATCCCCGAACTGCGTCAAAGTATTCCTGAAAGTGTGGGCGACGGAATACTTACTGCAAAGGAGATTTCAAGGCTCGATTTCAAAGGTCTCGACTTGGTGGTGCTCTCAGCCTGTCAGTCGGGATTGGGTAAGGTTAACGGCGAGGGAGTTTTCGGACTGCAGCGCGGTTTCAAAAAAGCCGGTGCGCACACTTTGGTAATGAGCCTTTGGAACGTGAGCGATGAGGCAACGCAACTCTTGATGACTGAGTTTTTCAAAAACCTTACATCTGGAATGACAAAGCGTGAGGCGTTTGTAGCGGCTCAGAAGGTTGTCCGCAAAAAGTTCCCCCATCCGGGACTATGGGCAGCGTTTGTGATGATTGACGGAATTTAATGCATAATTCATAATGCATAATGCATAATTAGGAATGCGTTATGCTTTTGAATAATTGAATGTTGTGGGCAATTAGAGATTCCTCTCCTACCCTTTTGACGTCTGAAATCAGGCTTACGATGGGTTGTAGAGGGGAATTTGAGTTGTCGGTTTCAATCATTATGCGCTCTATGGGGATAATATCTAACGATTTAAGTGCGGCGCAGTTTGGTGCGAGTATTTTGTCGGAAAATGAGAAATAGATGTTTTCGCGGCGGAGGAGCTGCTGGGTGGTTTGGATGTTTCCGTTGTAGGAGTGCATCACTACCGGGAATGTAAACTTGGTGATATTGAGTGCCGAAATTATCTCCGAATATGCTCTTACGCAATGGATAATCACAGGTTTTGCATATTGCTGGGCAAGACGGAGATGCTGCATAAATGCCTCTTTTTGTTCCTCAACGGTGGCTGATGAAAAAATGTCGATACCGCATTCGCCTATGGCTGCGCAGTGTGGATGCGAGGCAAGACGGGTGACGGCGGCAAAGTTTTCTGAAAATGATTTGTCGATAAGTTTCGGATGGATACCGGCGGAAAAGAGCGGCACATTCTCCGCCTCTTTTTCGTCGGCACCTATATCCAAAACATTGGGTTCGGGGTAATCCTTGATATGGTTATGTATTATGAACATTATATCAATTCATAATTCATAAAGCATAATTCATAATTAACCGCACCTTGCAAAATTATGCATTATGAATTATGCATTATGCATTAAAAAAACTATTCGTTGTCAACCATTACAGCGAGCAATATCAACGCAGCTTGCCAGTTGATGGCGATTTCGTTGGTGGTGTACGAGCCGTTTTGGTCGTAGTAGTTGAGAGCGGGGAATTTGTTTGGCTTTTGACCTACTTCAAAACCACCTCCAACGAAAGGTCCACCTGCGAGGTAGCCCGGAGCGGGTAGCGGAATAGAGTCGGCAACAGAACGGCGGTCGTGCGGGTCAACGGGCGACTTGCTTCCGAATCCTGTTACATAGCAGTAATCCAACGGGTTGCGACCGAGAATATAGTGCAAGGCGGCTTGTGCGGCTTCAAGATATTTCTGGTTGCCTGTTACGTGATATGCTGTGGCGAGAACTATACCACGGTTGGCACATTCGCTGTTGCTACCCCAAGGAAATACGTTGAGGGGAGTTTTGTAAGCCGATTTTTCGTATGTTTCAAGTAGGTTGTCGGCAAGTTTGATAAACTCGGTTGTAACATGGTCGAGGATTTTTTTCTCCTGTGCGTGCTGTTCCATAAATGCGCAAGCTTTCTTGTTGTTGAGGAGCGAGATAACGCCCATTACAGATGTAGAGTCCCAACAAGGAGCGGTAAAGCGGTAGTTTTCGAGAGGCTGAGCATCCATCGGAAGTTCGTCTTCGTAGGTGACAAAAAACTCCATACAAGCCCAAGTCCATTCGTCGCTGATACGTTCGTCGTTGTACTGACCTGTGCGCACATCCTCAGGTTGACGGTAGAGAATGTTATTGTTTTTCATAGCCCAATTGTAGGCGCGGAAATAGCATCCTTGGATATGTTCGCAGAATTCCTCAAATTGCGGATAGCGGCGGAGAACACGTTCAGCCTTGCACATTGTAGCCACAAAGTCGAGAGTGGCGGCTGTGGTTTTCTGCACTACGTAACGCTCAGAATTGTCTTCTTGTGGCATAATAAAACCGCAGAAATTGAGCGAGGTGAGTTTAGAGTAAACACCGCCGTCGTCGGGGTCTTGCATTGTGAGCATCCATTTGAGGTTAACGAGAATTTCGTCTAACATATCGGGAAGGTCGTTGCCCGATTCTGGTATGTTGAGGTTGAGTTTTTCAACATATTCGGGATAGATTTCTACAGCGTGAAGAAGTTCCCAAAGTGTAATCGACGAGTTTACAACGTACTTGTTGTAGTCGCCTGCATCGTACCATCCACCGGGCGAACTGATAATCTGATCTTGTTTGCGCTTAGGACCTGCTGCAGATTTGTGGATTTTTACCTCATTGTCTAAGTGAGCGGCGGGACGGGCGTATTTGCCTGCGTATTCCTCTTTGATTTCTTCGCCTGCACGAGCAAGGTAGAAGGTTTTCATAGCGGATTTTACCAAATCTTGATAAACCTCCCCTCCTACTGCAAACGGATACGAACCGCTTGTGCCTTTGCATTTGATACGGAAGATTCCTTCGCGGTTAAAGTCGGAAAAATCGGCTGTCTTAACCTTTGTGCCTGAGAACTCCCACTCCTTAGCCTCGGAGCATTGTCCTTTGTAAACCTCCTCGCCTGTGGCAAAGTCGATAATAGTAAATTCTTGTGCCGACGAGTCGGGAACAATGGCTATTTTTACCCCTTTTACTGGATAGCCTATCTGGTCGGTTTTGATTTTTTCCCCCGATTCCTGGTCTTCTTTCGGAGAATTGTTGCAACCACACAATAGCATAGCGGCGGCTGCAGCGAAAATTAGTCTTTTCATGATCGTAATATTTAGTAAGAGTATTTATTTACAATGTTGGCGGTAAGCCTTTTCGATATTCTGCTTGGTGATGGGCGAAAAATTCTGATCCCAAATCCAACGGATGTACGCCTTGTCGGTGAGGCAGATTTCGTGTACGGGATGGTTCTTGTACTTGCCGAATGCGAACACCACCACGTTGTCGGCGTTGCGTTTGAGAAATCCGTCGGGCGAAAGAATATCCAAGTCCATAGTGTCGATGAGGTCTTTGTGCCCCTCCATCTGCTTTTGGAATACCTTGATAGTGGCGTTAACGTCGGCAAATGCGTCGTGAGCCTCAAAATCCTCGTTGAAATATCTGTGGTAGACGTCCACGAGGCGCATTCCATGGATTTTTTTCTCAATAATCATCGAGTCGTAATACTTGCATTCGGGCAGAGTCCACTTGATACCCACGGCGGCGAGGTTGTTTTGGAGAATAGCCACGTCGAAGGTGTTGCCGTTGTACGAAAGTATGTCGCAATCGTCAAAAAAGTCGATAATCTGCTGAGCCACATCCTTAAAAGGTACTCCGTTTTGAAGAATAAACTCCTTGGTGAGATGGTGCACCTCAGTTGCCTCGGGCGGAATCACAAAGTCGCCTTCGGGAATGGTGTATTTTTGAAACGTCTCCACGGTCTGGTAGTTCTCGGGATTGAACTTCACCATGGCAATCTGAATTATTTTATCTTTCTGAATATCAACACCTGTGGTTTCAGTGTCGAAGCATACGATGTTTTTCATAATGAGTGTTTTTTAGAAATCGGGTGCAAGATAGAATAAATTTTATTATCAAACTACCTTTGGAATGATTTTTTTTTGTATATTGTGAGCTCAAACGGTTGTAAATATTTTTGACAACTTTGTAAAAAATCTTTACACTTTTACAATAAGATACTGTTGCTAAACTTTTCATTACTAAGCAAATAGCCATAGTGGCACAAAAAATGCTACAATTTGGCAAGAAGCAATTATTATAGATAGGAAAATGAAACTTTTCAAATTTCGACATCTGTTGACCCTGCCTGCTCTTCTCAACATTGCAGGAATAGCCGTGGCGGTGGCTGCGTTTTATGTGCTGTTGTCGGTGGTGAGTTACGATTTAACATTCAACCACTCTATCAACG
>JAGCYI010000098.1 GCA_017960885.1 Bacteroidales bacterium | reverse complement strand
TGGTACGGCAACCGTCTGCACGAAGGTATGCTCCTTGAACCCGAAATGCGCGATATGGAAAAATTCCTCGAAAGCACACAGCAAAAAGTTAGCGGCAAAGTGTTTGTAGCACTCCGCCCCTACACATTCTTTATCAACGGCATTGAGAGCGAGCACGACCTAATGACCTCAAAATTTGGTGTTTACGGCGAAGACAACAAAGCCTTCACCGCCGACGACATCGCAGGCTTCACCAAAGTTGTAGGCGTTCAGTCTAAGATTTGGTACGCTGTAAACAATGAGAAATACTAGTAATTGACAATTAACAATTGACAATTCACAATGCATATAAATGCGGAATCTATGAAAATAGGTTCCGCATTTTATTTTATCAACTCTCCAAACTCGGTCAATAATTCCGTGGTGTAAATCTTTTCGCGGTTGGAGTTGCGCACTTGCGCCCAGAGTATTGAGGCAGTTTTGATTTTGTCGGAGAAACTTGCGGTGGCAGGGTCGGCGCAAAAATCCTTTACAAAACGGTTCCACTGCAACATTGATTTGTCGTATTGAGCATAAACTTTTTTGCCGCGCAACACATCAAGCAAGTCGCCAAGGGTAAACGAAACATCATTGTCGGCTTTCACCTTCTTTACCGTTGCCACCATATCCACATTAAATTTAAAAGGCTTAACGCCCGTAACCGTCTCAAAAAACTCGCGAAACCGTGGACCAAATGTAAAACCGCACTCAATCAGCGAAGTTTTGAGCGTAAGATTTGTGGCGGTAGGTTTAGGCTTAGGCAATGATTTTTTAGGCTCAACCATAACCCCCGAAAAATAGAGCCTGATATATTCCATCAATTCAATTTTAGTACCCGATGCATTGATATTAAGCGATTTACAAATCTTAATCAGTTCATCGCGATACCAATAGTATTTTGCAAACTCATCATAAGAGGCTATTTGGGCAAATGAAGGACGAGGCATAAGGATTGTGTTTTTTTGTGCAAATATAGGGATAATTTTCAAAGCCACAATGATAAACATTTTGGTATTTTTGGAGAAAAACCCTCACCCCCTCCTTCCAAAACTCTCCACCGCATACAGCGGCACGTTCTCCATCCAATCTTGGTCGATGTATGGACGCATAGAAAACCTAACTGCCTTAAAATTCCTCTCCTGAAATTCGTAGTTTACAAAGGTGGATAGCGACTTGCTTTTTACATTTTCTTCGGCTTTAACTTCAACGGGGACAATGCGTTCTAAGGTTTGGTACAAGAAATCTATCTCCATTGTTGATTTTTCTTTTGAATAATAAAACACAGATTGGTAGCCCGAAGCCTTCAATTGTTGAAGCACATAATTTTCAGTAAAAGAGCCTTTAAACTCAATAAAAGCGTTACTACCCAGCAACATAGCATTAGGATTAGCCTCACTCATACACGCCAGAAGTCCGCAGTCGAGCACAAAAAGTTTAAAAGCGGAGGCATCTGTGTAAAATTTCAACGGCATAGAGGGATCGCGCACACGTTCCACTTTGTAAACCAGACCTGCATCCACAAGCCATTGAATTGCCTCCTCATAAGTGGAAGCCCTCGCCCCTTTGGTAACCGCTCCAAATATAAACTTCTTGTTTTCACGCGCCAACTGAGCGGGAATATTGTTCCAAATACGGCGGATATTTTCAGCCTGCGATTTGGTATGCTTGGCAAAATCACGTTGGTATGCGTCAAGAATATCTTGCTGAACTTTTCGTGTGGCAGAGGTGTCGCCAGTGGCAATGTAAGTTTTTACCACTTCGGGCATTCCGCCTGTAAAATAATACTGACGAAGCAACTCAGTATATTCTTCGTTCATAGATTTCATTGAATCCCACGCCAACTCGTCAAGCACATTCACAAGTCCTTGTCGACCTTTCGCCATAAGAAATTCCGAAAAACTCATCGGATACATTTTTAGAGTCTCCACCTTGCCCACAGGGTACGATTCATCGCTGCGAAGCGAAATTCCCAAGAGCGAACCGGCGGCTACAACGTGAAGGTTGGGCATATCCTCACAAAAATACTTCAACGAGGCAATTCCGTTGTGCGCTTCCTGAATTTCGTCAAATACCAATAGAGTTTCGCCGCATACAATCTTAACATCGTAAAACCTTTCTATCTCAGTAACAATCCGTTCTACCATTAAATTATGAAACAGATTGTTGGTGAACTCGTTTTGATGGCAATTGACGTAAACAAAGTTTTTAAACTCCTTTTTGCCAAAATTCTTAATAATATAGGTCTTGCCCACTTGCCTTGCGCCCAACAAAATAAGCGGCTTGCGGTCAGTTTTATTCTTCCATTCTACTAAGTTGTTGTATATAAACCTTTTCATAGCGATTACATTGAATATTCTAATTGCAAATTTACACTTTTTCGGGGGAATAATCAAAAATAATTACACTTTTTCGGGGGAATATTTGAGAAAAATTACACTTTTTCGGGGGAATGTTGAAGAATTATTACACTTTTTCTAGGGAATGGCTGTTTTGCATCACTGTATAAAACATTTCTAAATCCAAAATAACCGCGCCGCTTAAAAGATATTATTTCTATCGGTAAAGCACATTTTAGAAATATTATCTATATTTTGTATTATATTATAGAATATATAATTACACACCATATCTTTGCGCCCGAACCATTAATTAAACGAAAGATGTATAAAATATCACAAACTTTGCAGGCTGATATCAATTATAATCAGCAACTTATCGAAAAATTCAAGAAGGGAGAAATCAGCGGTGCGCAACTCAAAGCCAACCGCGTGCCTATGGGCGTGTACGAGCAACGTCAAGACGGCAGATATATGCTCAGAGTGCGCTGTGTAGGTGGTTTGATTACTCCTCAGCAACTAAGAGAGGCATCAAAAGTGGCTCAAAACATCAATGCTTCGCATATACACATCACCACTCGTCAAGAGATTCAAATTCACGATGTTGCGCTCGACGACATCACCCCAAGTTTAAACACTCTCAAAGATGCTGAACTTTCGACCCAAGGCGGAGGCGGAAACACTATCAGAAATATGCTTGTGAACGAAAAAAGCGGAATTAGCAGCACAGAAGTGTTCGACGTGTACCCTTACGCCGTAGAACTTACTTCGCGACTCATTGCCGAAAAAGATTCGTGGTCGATGCCCAGAAAATTAAAAATTGCATTCGATATCAACGAACAAGACGCTGATTTTGCGTTAGTTGCAGATTTGGGTTTTATACCAAAAATTCAAAACAACCAACGAGGATTCAAAGTTTTATTGGGTGGCAGCGTGGCTTCTAATCCGCACAAAGGTTGGGTGGCATTTGATTTTTTAAACGAAAAAGACTTGTTTAGAGCGGCTAAGGCTGCAAAAAACTTTTTCAACCTCAATGGAAACCGAAAAAACCGCTACAAAGCACGTATACGCTATATTTTTTACAAAAACGGCGAAGAAGATACTCTTAAACTTTTTTACGAAGAGTTTAACAAACTCAAAGACGACAAATCTTTGGATTTTGAACCCGCAGTATTAAACATTTCGTACAAAACTCCTGATTTTGAGCCGATTAATAATACCAGCAAAGAGTTTAAAATTTGGAAAAACCGTTACGCTAAAAAACAAACCAACGCAGAATCAAACCTTTTTTCGGTGATAATTCCTGTGGTAAACGGCAATATTAGCAACAATACTTTTGAAAAAATAGCAGATTTTTTAGATAATTTTGGACAAGATGTTATCCGCTTTACCCCACGCCAAAACATTCAGATAAGGAATATCAAAGAAGAGTATTTGGGCAATATATATGAATTTTTCAAAAATCTTGGGTTTGAACTTGATTTGCCTGTAACTATCAATAATATAGTATCTTGCACAGGTGCCGACACTTGCCGTTTGGGTATATGCTTGCCCAAAGGTTTAGAAAAAGCAATTGCCAAACGCTTGAAAAACAGCAAACTAAAACTTGATGAAATACCGGCAATAAAAATCAATATAAACGGCTGCCCCAACTCGTGCGCTCAAAGTGCGTGGTCGGATCTCGGTTTCAGCGGACGCATTGGTCGCAAAGGCGACTATCCCTATCCCGCATACAATATTTGGCTGAGGACTTCGGGAAACAAAGAATTGGCTGAAAACCAAGGGTTTCTGTCAGCAAGAGATATTCCCGAATTTGTTGAAAAGTTTTTGGCGAAATACATTTCGCAAAAAGCAAATTTCAAAGATTACAACGATTTTGTAATAAAAAACGGTGCTAAAACTGTAAAAGAAATCTTGTCAAGTTTTACCGAAGTTCCTGAATTTGAGGATGATAAAAACTACTATTTTGATTGGGGTGCAAAAGCGTTGTTCTCACTTTCAAGGTCGTCGCAGGCAGAATGTTCTGCCGGCTTGTTTGATATCATAGAACTTGACCAACAGACAATTAAGGACAAACAAAAAGAATATCTGAATAGCGAAACCAACAAAGAAAAATTGCTCAACGAAATTGTATTTTCGGCATCAAGAATGCTTTTGGTTACGCGCGGTGCCGACCCGAGAACCGACAAGGAAGTTTACGAAAACTTTGAAAATCTGTTTATTAAAGCCGGTTTGGTGTCGCAAAAATATCTCCCGATTATCGAAAAAGCCAAACAAAAATCCACCCTTTTAGAATACAAAGATTTAATAGATTCGTTGGTTTCAACTGTCAACAAACTTTACGAATCAATGGACGATTCGTTGCAATTCAAAAATATTGAAAACATTAAGAAAGAAGAACCCGCTAAAACTCAGCAAGTGGCTGAAAACAATGATGTTGTAAAACGCGATTTTAGAGGTGTGGCTTGTCCGATGAACTTTGTTAAAACCAAAGTGGTGCTTGCAACTATTCCTCAGGGCGGACTCTTGGAAATACTCCTCGACGATGGTCAACCTATCAAAAACGTACCAGGCTCGGTACGTCTCGAAGGTCACGAAGTGCTTGAAACCGAGAATCTTGGCTCTTATTGGCGTGTATTAATCAAAAAACACTGAAAATGGATTTCTTACCTATCAACATACGAATATCGTCGGCAAATATTCTGATTGTTGGCGGCGGCAGAGTGGCTACTCACAAAGCACAGATACTCAGCAGATTTACATCTAAGGCAACAGTTATTGCCAAAAAAATTTCTAATGAAATTAAGGCTCTAAATTTCAAAACAATTGAAAAAGAGTTTCAAGAAGACGACCTCAACGGTGTAACTCTGCTGTATGTATGCACCCAAGACCGACGTTTAAACCACAAAATCAAACTATTAGCACAAAAAAGAGGAATACTTACAAGTGTTTGCGATTCGCCTTTTTTGTGCGATTTTACATCGCCTGCCATTTTTACGTCAGGCTCTATTTCGGTGGCGGTTTCGTCCGATGCCAAAGACGTAAAACGCAGTATCAGAGTAAGAAACAAAATAAAAGAGGAAATAGAAAATGGTATCTTGCAAATTAGTTAGCAATCTAAAACCTTTGCAACTAAAAGCCATTACCAACAATATTAATGGTGTAAGTTTTAGCATTGCGTTTTCGGATACATATTTACACCAACTAACAGATAATCAAGCCGATTTAGCAATATCTCCGGCGCAAGACTTGCCATATCCTTTACATTCGGATTTTGAGGTAATTGCCCTATATCACGATTTTGAAAACATTTTTCAACCATCCGAAACCAATCCGTTGCAAGGCTTTTTGGCTGTTGTTGTCAAGCGTAACCGTGAGGATTTGAAGCAATTATTTGCTGGCGACAACAATATTCTCACCAAATCAGGAAGAGTAGATTTGGTGGGATTCGGTCCCGGCGACCCCGAACTGCTCACTATCAAAGCCGAACGGTTAATCAAAAATGCCGACATTATTTTTTACGATGATTTAACCAACAAGGAATATCTCGAAACCATTGAAACCGAAAAAGTGTATGTGGGCAAGCGCAGTGGCAAGCATAGTTTTGAGCAACAGGCAATTAACTATATGCTTTTAAAATCGGCACGCGAGGGCAAAAATGTGGTAAGGCTCAAAGGCGGCGACCCGATGCTCTTTGCCCACGCAGGCGAAGAAATTGAATATTTGCAGAGATGTTTTATCAATGTAGGTGTAACGCCCGGAATATCAGCCGCTTTTGCTGCCGCCGCCGCACTCAGGATACCTCTTACACAAAGAAAAATATCGTCGAGCGTGGCATTTATCAACGGACATTCAAAAAAGATAGAAATGCCAAATGCCTCCACCTTAGTATATTATATGGCATCAAGCAATCTCAACGAAATACGAAATGTGCTAATAAACAAAGGATTAGCCACCGACACGCCCGTTATGCTTGTAGAAAACGTTTCTAAACCAACTGAAAAACAATACATTACCACACTTAACAACCTTTCGCAAAATTACCAAACCCCTTTAATTGTAATCGTTGGCGAAGTAGGAAGACGATAGTTTGCAAATTTCCCTCTAAAAAAAATAATCAAAAAAGCATCTCACCTATCGAAAATAGTTGTAAATTTGCAAAACGTTAAACTTTAAACTCAATATTTACTATGAAGAAATTTTTATTTGGTCTGATACTCGGTATCATTATCGGATGCGGCGTTTGTTATTACCTGTCGCAAATCGGAAAATTCTTTAAAGAAGATGTAGTTATCAATGAGGAAGTTCTGAAAGAAAAATTGGAAACTTGCAGCGAACTCACTTCCGCAAAATATCAGTTGACCGGACAAATTACCCGCGAAGAGAATTACGGCACTGGTCTCGGTTGGTTCGACAAACTTGGCACAAAAAAATTCACCGTAAAATACGCCGCCACAATAGCGTTTGCAGTGGATTTGTCGAAAGCCGCCATCAAGGTAGACTCGTCAGTAGTTAGAATCGACCTCCCCTCAGCCACAATGCAGTCGCTCAGCATCCCGTCCGACAGCCTGCAAATCGTAAGCGAAAGCAAGTCGATTATCAATTGGGAAAACAAAAACGATATGAAAGAGGCTCTCCGAGACGCTGAAAAACACGCCCTTAACACTTGCGACACCACCAAGATGATACGTATGGCAAACACCGAGGCTGTAAAAACCCTCACCACTCTGCTCTGCCCGCTCACCGAAACCGAAAACGGCGAAAAGGCTTACAAAGTGATTGTTACCATCAACGGCGAAACCGACAACACTGTTCCTATCGACCAACAGCCCAACATTGCTAAGTAATTATAAAACAAATATATAAATGATAAAAGTAGGAATAATCGGCGCAGCGGGATACACCGGCGGCGAACTTCTCAGAATTTTAACTTATCACCCTGATGTACAAATAGTTTGGGCAGTAAGCCG
>JAGCYI010000097.1 GCA_017960885.1 Bacteroidales bacterium | reverse complement strand
TTGCTAACAGTTTAGAAGCCATTCTGACATATTTTGACAAAAGAAACGGCAGCAACTTGTACAGCAAGAAACTGATTCAATTGATTTTACAGAAAATCTCTTTGCTCTCGACTATGCCTGAGATTGGGCGGCAAACTAATTATCCTTCTGTACGGATTTTATTTGTTGAACAATATGGAATAGAATATCAGATTAGAGAAAACACCATTCTCATTATCAATATTTTTTCGTGCAAAACCAATCCCGACAACCGTTATTTCAAGAAAAAATAATCACCCACAATGCCCCGTATCATCCTCACCCTTCTATTCCTCCTCACCTTCATCCCAACCATCTCCGCCAAGTGCTTAAAAATCGGTCTTTTAGTAGCGGTAGAGCAGAAGAGCATTTTTGAAAAATATGGGCGGCCGCAGAGGAGTGCGATGTCGGGTGGATTTAATGTTTACAGTTACAAAAATCGCGAATATCAACTTTTTGTTATCAATAGCGGCGTGGGCGAAATTGCGGCAGCGGCAGCCACTCAGGTACTTATAGATGTTTTTAAGGTGGATTTGGTGGTGAATTTCGGCGTGGTGGGCGCTCTCACCAACGAAATGACGGTGGCAGAAAACTGCGTGGTGGAAAAAATTGTTCATTACCAATTCGACCTTTCGGGCATCGACCCTGTAAAAAAAGGTCAATATCTAGGGTTCAACAGCGAGTTTCTATATACCGATACTGCGTTGATTAACAAGGCGTTAAAAGTATATCCATCGCTCAAAAAAGTTACTTGTGCCTCTGCCGACCGTTTTGTAGCCAACAAGGACGAAAAAGATGAACTTCACACGCTTTTTGGTGCCGACATCTGCGAGATGGAATGCGCGGCTATTTTCCTCACCTGCCACCGCAATCACATTCCCTGCATATTTATTAAGGCTGTTTCCGACTCGCTCACCGGCGATGGCAAGGAATATTACCAAGAATATCTCCGCGCCGCTGCATTGTGTTTGGATATTACCGACAAAATTATCCGCAATTTGTAAAAAATCATTACACCACTGTAAAATTTTTTTACACTCTTTACACTTTTACATTTTTATAAATCATTGTATATCAACACATTGTTGATATTGGCACGCGGTATGTCATTTTATTTGGTGTAAGCAAACAATTTAAAACTAAAACACAATGAAAACACTAGGAATTTTGTCAATATTATTGGCACTTGCTATCTCAACAGTAAAAAACTGCAATGAAGAATATACCAGCGGCGGCGATACCACTTGCACAGCCAAGGTAGAAATGTTCAACCAGATTAACGCTCAGGGAGTTGCCACAATCTACTTTACACAAGGCGACGAACTCAACATCGACATCGAGGGCGACAAAAGGTCGGTAGAAAACCTCAACTTGCAGGTTTACAACGGCACTCTCTACATCTCTGACAAGAAAAACATCAATGGTAGAGCATTGCAGAGGCTCAACCTCTACATCACTGCTCCCGACTTGGAAAAAGTATGGATGAACGGCGTCGGCTCGTTTACCGTAAATGAGAATCTCAATTTGAACCACAAATTACACTTTTACTCCGACGGCGTTGGCTCGGTTAATATCAACTCGGTATCGTGCGATAATGCCGAATTTTACAACAACGGCGTTGGCTCGTTCACAATCAACCATTGCGAATGTGGCGACATAAAAATCGAACAAGGCGGCGTAGGCAATTTAAAGATAGACCTCAACGCTAAGGATATCAGATTAAACTCGTCGGGCGTGGGCAGCGTAACCCTCAACACCCAATGCCGCAAAATCGACATCAGCTCCTCAGGCATAGGCTCCACCACAGTTACAGGCACCGCCGACGATTACACAGTTGTTAAAAGTGGAATTGGAAGTGTGAATGTAAATGGACTTAACAGAGCGAAATAATATTGCTTTAATGAAAATATGTTTATAGAAGTGTGTTAACGTTTCATGTCTCACTGATAATTGTGAAAAACATGAAACGTTTTTTTATTTCTCCTCTTTTTTATACCTTTGCCAAAAACTAAATTTCAAATTTTATGAAAAGAAATTTTATAAAACCCTTGTTGATATGCTCTGCGCTGTTTGCGGCAGGTGCTGTCAACGCACAACAGCCCGAAAATATGGGCTTTGGCGGATTTCAGTTCCGCGAAGTTAAACTCGAAAACGCCGACAAAATAGCCGACGTAAACTATGCTGGCGATGATCAGGCTTATCACAATTGCGACATCTACATTCCCAAAAACGCTCAAAAACCTTATCCCGTGGTGATTCATATCTACGGCAGCGCTTGGTTTAGCAATAGTTCAAAGGGAATGGCTGATATTTCTACCATTGTAAAAGCCTTGTTAGATGCAGGTTACGCCGTTGTAACGCCCAATCACCGTTCGTCGATGGATGCTAAATATCCTGCGCAAATTAATGATATCAAGGCAGTTATTCGCTTTGTACGTGGCGAGGCTGATAAATACGGTTTCGACCCAAGATTTATTGCCACATCTGGTTTCTCGTCGGGCGGACATTTGGCTTCGCTTGCTGCCACTACCAAAAACACCAAACAAGGCAAATCGGGCAGCGTAACAGTGGATTTGGAAGGCTCTGTGGGCAAATACACCAATATGAGTAGCAATGTAGATGCGGCTTGTGATTGGTCGGGACCCATCGACTTGATGAATATGGATTGCGGCGGTAAACGTGGCGAAGGTGCAAGCGGTCCTGAGGAGGCTCTCCTTGGTGCAAAGGCATCTGAAAACCCCGACCTTTACAACCTGCTTACTCCTGTATATTATATCGACAAAAACGACCCTCCGCTGATTGTTTTCCACGGCAAAGAAGACAATGTAGTGCCCTGCTGCCAAGGTCAGGAACTCTACGACCATCTTAAAGCCGCTGGCGTAAAAACCGACCTTACACTTGTAGACGGTGGCGGACACGGTATGAATATGTATTCAGAAGCCAACCTCCAAAAAATGGTCAACTTCCTCAACGCTGCCAAAGCCGCCCGCATCACCAACAATGGCAATGTAAACGGCAACGGCAATGCCAATGGTCATAGCAAAGAAAAAGTAAATGGCAATGGACAAAACAAAGAGAAAGCCAACGGCAATACAAACAAAGGCAAAACCAAGGTAAACGGCAATTCTGGCGCCACCGACCAAAAATACCAAGGACCAACCAGCAAAGGCAAAAAAGTTAAGACCAAAAAGAAATAAAATAATTGATTATAAAAAATATAAGGGACGCAACAAGTGCGTCCCTTTGTTTTAGTATAGATGTCTTATATCACCGCCTCAAAAATTCTCTTCCCATCGTGCTCAATCCATTCGGGCTGTTCTTGGACAACTTTGTTTTTTAGGAATGAGAATGTGATGAGGTAGCCTTCTGAGAGGTTGCGTTGTTTCAGGTAGTTGGCTAATTGCGTCTTGCCGTCGGTTTCGTATTTGGAGCCGCGCCAGATTTTGAGTTCCACGATGTATTCTTTTTGATTGTAATTGACAATCAAATCCACACGCCCGCCGTTTTTGGTCTGCGGCTCAAAGTAGCAGAAGCCCGTGCCGTTGATAATCGGCTTGATGAAACATAGGAAAAGCAGCCGTCCGTGGTATTCGAGGAATTGTTGGTCGCGGTCTTTGTAGCGGTCTGCCATTATCTCCTTGAAACGCCCGATTACCATCTCCATATTCAGTTCGCCGTTTTGGATGTAGTCGTATGAAATTTGTTGACGTTCCTTAGAATTGTTGCGCCGATATTCGTTGATGAAATATGTGTGTATTGCATCCTCAAAAATCAGGTTGTGAATGTCAACGCCGCTGTTGTAGCTTTTTTTGATGTACGAAAACATAATCGCCAATTTCATCACCGGGTCAACTGGCGAGTACATATACTGTGTGCCGTTGATTGTTATGTCGTACAAAAGATCGTGCAGGTCGCTGTGCCGCTGCAAGTTTTTGGAGATGTCGTCCAAAAGCACAAATTTGTCGTCGTCGGCGATATATTTCACTGCCTTCAATACATTATCCTTCGTCCAAACCTTGCCCAAAATTTCGTCAATTACTTTGCACACTTGGCTTACAAGAACAGGATAGCCCGATGTGTATTTGTAAATCTCTTCGGAAATCTCTTTGATGTCAAACCCGAAATGGTAGTCGTTTTCATAATCGGCAAGCATCGTGCTGATTTCTTGCGGGTTGAAAGTCATATCAAGGTCATAATCGGCGGCAACATTCCACGGCGAATTGAATTGATGTTGTTCGTCGGGGCGGATTTTTAGTTTCAGGTTTTTCACGTCATACACGCCGGCAAGCACCACTGACCAAAATGTTGAATTGTCGCCAGTCATATCTCTGTCGATGTATTTTTTGCGAAGCATCGAGAGAAAGTTGAGGAAAAGTTGGTTGTTGAGGCTTTTATCAACTTCATCAATAAGTAAAACCACTTTTTTCGATTCCAATTGGCAAAACTCAGTAATCTTTGAGGACAAATCTTTTATATCGGCATTTTCGATTTGTTTTGCATCTTCCCAAAACTTTGCGGCAGTATTGCTTTGTATTTTTATCGACTGAAAAGCTGTTACCATATATCCGCAAAAAGTTTTATAAAATGTAGCCGCACTAATCCAATCGTCTTCTTCGGTATCCTCAAAACTTATAGAGATTACCAAGTATTTGTCGTTGAGGTTGTTGTATATCCATTTCAGCGACGATGTTTTGCCAAACTGCCGCGCACGAGTGATGGTGAAGTAATTGCCGTTGTCGATGAGGTGCTCAAATACCTTCATCTTGGCTGTTGTATCCACCATATAATGTTTCTTTGGGTCGCAGGTAACCGATGTATTGAATCTCTTTGCCATAGTGATTGCCGATTTTATTTAATGGCAAAGATAATGATTATTGGGTAATAAGAGTGATATTTTTAATAATTTTTACTATATTTGTGGCATTATATAAATAACGAAACTAATCACAATTAAGAATATGAAAAACAAAATCACAAATTTCCTTTTGTTGCTGTTTTGCCTGTCGTTGAATGTCGGCGTTGCCACCGCCCAGCAAAATCACGAATACGTCGACCTCGGTCTCCCATCTGGCACACTTTGGGCGACTTGTAATATTGGCGCTGAACATCCTTGGGAATGTGGTGATTATTTTGCTTGGGGCGAAACTTCTACTAAAACCACTTATACTACTGCTAATTACAAATATTTTAATGGTGAAACTGACCTTACAAAGTATTGCAATAAAGATATTTGGGGTAGCAATGGCTACACCGATAGTTACACTACACTAGAAACTACAGATGATGTTGCTTTTGTAAATTGGGGCAGTGAATGGTGTATGCCGACGTTAATACAATGGAATGAACTAATCTACAATTGTTATTGGGTATGGACTGAAAAAAATGATAAACAAGGCAATAAGTCCAGAGGATATATGGTTTATAAAGCATTTAAACCAGGAGACAGAGGTATTCGAAAATATAAAGGCGAAACGCCAGATGCTGCATATACAGAAAACGTGCCGCATATCTTTTTACCTACCACTGGGGAGAAGATAGGTTCTCGTATAGCTTATCATGAGGAAGGTGGTTCATATAGGTCGTCCTCTCTCGATTTGTCATTACCTCTTATAACTCACAGCCTCAACTTCGAGTCAGACAATGTTTACGATGCAGGTTGGACTCCTCGTGAATACGGCATTTCTGTCCGCCCTGTTCGGTGCAATAGATTTGTGAATGACGGTTTTGCTGCCTTACAGCAAAAACACGAGTATGTTGACCTCGGACTTCCATCTGGCACGCTTTGGGCAACTTGTAATATCGGCGCTGAAAATACTTGGGACTATGGCGACTATTTTGCTTGGGGGGAAACATCTCCCAAAGAAACCTATTCATGGGATAATTATAAATATGCTAATGGCAGTTACGACAGACTTACCAAGTATTGCACAAATAAGAAACATGGCAACAATGGCTACATCGATGGTCTAAAAGAGTTAGAGCCTAAGGATGATGCCGCCACAGCTAACTGGGGCATCGACTGGTGCATGCCATCGTTAGACCAGATAAAAGAACTTAAAAAGAAATGCAATTGGACTTGGACAAGCAACAACGGTATCAAAGGCTACATGGTTACTGGACCTAATGGCAATTCGCTTTTTCTTCCTGCTGCCGGTTGCCGCTCCGGTATAGACTTTTTCAGCGTAGGCTCCTACGGCGATTACTGGTCGCGTTCGCTCTACGAGTCTTACCCGTATCACGCTCGCTACCTCTACTTCAATTCGTCCAGCGTGGATAGGTACTACAGCTTCCGCTACCTCGGCTTCTCGGTTCGCCCCGTGATGTGCAAGAACTAAATTGCTTATCGGCTCCCAAAAATACAAAATCGGCTCAAAATTATTGCAATTTTGAGCCGATTTTTGAAATATTTGAGCCGATAAAGAGATTGTTTACTTAAACAACTCTTTTGCGGTGAGTTCGAGGTAATCGCGGCAATTCATCCAAGTGTGTCCGCCACCGGGATTGTAGAAGGTGTGCTTGATGCCGTTGTCGGTGAGGTATTTTTCCAAACCGAGCGATGCCTGAATTAAGAAATCGTCTTTGCCGGTGCCGAGGAACATAAATTTGAGTTTTGATTTAAGTACGTCGGGGGTGGCGTATGTGCCGTTGGTGAAGTTGTCTTTAAACTCGTTGCCAAAGATGGCCGGTGCAAATGCGGCCACGTAGTGGAACATATCGGGATTGCCCAAACCTGTTGCCAAAGTCTGACGTCCGCCGAGCGAGAAGCCTGCAATGGCGCGGTTGTCGGCATCGGTGAGCACGTTGAAATTCTTTTCGATGTAAGGAACAACGTCTTTGGTGATTTCGGTAACAATCTTTTTGGTGTCCATTGCGTCGTAACGCTCAGCCTTGCCGCGGAGAATAAGTTCGGGGTAGGGGTTGGCGTAGGGCATTACCACAATCATACGTTTTGCAAGACCCTTGGCAATAAGGTTGTCGAGAATGTTGTTCATCTTGCCCACTTTAAACCAAGTTTCGTAAGTATCTGTCATACCGTGAATTAAGTAAAGCACGGGGAGTTTTTCGCTGCCGTCGGGTTTGTAGCCTTCGGGAGTGTAAACGCACATCGGACGGTCGATTCCAAGGCTGTTGGAATGATAAAAACGGTAAGCCACTTTGCCGTGGGGCACTTTTTGAATGTCTTGCATGGTGAGTTCCTTTGAGCGAATGTCTACGAGACTGCCTTTGAAACCTTCGTTGGGGAAGATGTCAGCGTTGTTGGGGTCGTTGATGCTGGTGCCGTCAACAATAAAGCCGTAGGGATAGATGTCGGGATGGTCGGTGGCGATGGTGATGCTCCAAACGCCGTCGGCATCTTTGGTCATAGTATTTTGACCGCCCATAAGTTGGTTGAGGTCGAGTTTTACTTCCTTAGCGTTGTCGGCTTTGAGGCGGAATGTTACGCTGCCGTCTTTGTGATATTCGGGCGAAATCACAGGTTTGGGAAACATTCTTGCCATTACGCCGGGGGTAAATTGCTGATCTTTTTTAGCCTCGGGAAGTGTTACCTTCATATTTGCGCCCTTGTAGGGGTTGGCTTGGAAAAGACGGGGAAGCGATTCCTCTAAGAAATAACGTGCGTTCATCCAAGTGTGACCGTGTTTGTCGGATGTTATCACCTTCATATTCTTGATGTTGTGCTTGTCTAACTCTACCATAAAGTCGCGAGCGTTGCCGTAGAGAAAATCGTCGCTACCAACGCCAAGCCAGAAGAGTTTTATTTTAGAGTTGAGCGATTTGGCGTCGTCTAACTGACCGGGGCGCAACTGTGTAAACGAACTGTAAGAGCAGAGGTGCGAAAATTTGTCCAAATTGTTGAGACCAATGCTGAGAGCCTGATTGCCGCCGCGAGAGAATCCGCCGATAGCACGGTTGGCAGCGTTGTTGATGGTGCGGTAGTTTTTCTCAACGAATGGCATAAGGAAATTGAGAAAATCCTTGCCAAACATATCAAACTGCATAGCGGGTGTATCTCCCTGACCTGCAATACGGTTGGGGTTGCCGTAGGGGAGAACGATAATCATCTCTTTGGCCTTGCCCTGTGCGATGAGGTTGTCGAGAATAAGGTTCATTTTGCCTACCTTGAAATATACCTCCTCGGTGTCGGTGGTGCCGCTGATGAGGTACATTACGGGGTAACTTGCACCCTTGCCGTTGTAGTATGTGGGGGGAACGTAAACAATGGCGTTGCAGAATGTGTTGGCTGCGTCAGACCAATAAGTTACGTATTCTACGCTACCGTGGGGAACGTTTTTGAGAGCGTGGGGCAGGTTGAAATCGCCACGCATATCCAAAAGGCTGTTTTTGAAACCCTCGTTGGGAAACCATTCGGCGTTAACGGGGTCCATAACCTGCATTCCGTCAACGATAAAGCAGTAAGGATAGATGTCGGGAGTGGTAGGTCCGAGAGTGATAGACCACACGCCCTTGTCGTCTTTTTTCATCTCGTGGCGACCGGCAAACTGAACGTCTACCTCAACCTTTTGAGCGGTTTTGTTTAAGTAATTGAAAGTTACTGAGTTGTCTTTGTTGACAACCGGCGACTGCACCTGCGGAACGCCGGGCTGTGCCACTGAGGTCTGCAACGTTGCAGCAAACAACAGCGCCAATCCTGTTTTGATAAATTTGTTCATCTTAAATAATATTAGTGTTAAAATTTTGAATTCCTAATTATGAATTATGCATTATGCATTACTTAGCCCATTCTTTGCCTTCGGGAGTGCGTCTCCACGCAAAATAAGCATCAAGCACCTTCATAGATTCGAGGCTTGGGGTTGTGCCTTCAAACGGAACAGGTCCGGTGAGATACATAACCTTTTGATTTTCGGTGGTAAATTCAGGCCAATGAGGAACGCCTTCGCCATCGGGATTGCCTGTTTTGGCAAAATTGGTCCAATACAAGCCCATTGCTTTCGACAGGGCAATATCGCTTTCGCCCTGTGTAACGTGCTGAAATACATAGTTTACGTCTTGACCGTGGTGCGAACCTTCGCTGTCGGCGGGATGTTGGTCGAAATAGTAGAGATAAACCTTTGATTTGCCCTTTTGACTTTGAAGCGAAGCCCACGCCCAAGTTTGCCAACCAAAAGCGGCATCGCGCATAAGGTCGCGGGCGGTTTTGTTGAGTTTGCCCTCGTCGGTAAGGGGATAAGCCTTTAACAGAGTGTCGGCAAAACGTCCGTAACGGTCGGCAACAAACTTAGGATGTGTTTCGTAAGTGTCGGCAAACGAGAAACTTGCACCTTCGTCGGAATTGTATCCCACAAGAATATCCACATCGTTGAAATCGCCGTTTTGGTACATTACATATTGGTCGTCTTTGATAACGTAGCCGTCAACCACAGGCCAAGCGCCAAAGCCCGACATATCGCCACCTGCGTATTTTTCGGCAGGAAGAGCGCGAAGGTCGGCAAGGGATTTTGCACCGAGTTTTTCGGCAATTTGTGCGCCGTCTTGCTCAGCCATGGCGAGAGTTTTCATGTTTTCGCCGGGATATGTGGTTTGACGCGAAGGACCAAATGATCCGCCGCTCTGTGATATTGCTCTCTGAAACAATCCCTTAGCCAAAGGCGATGCGCACAACATACTAACAGAAATACCACCTGCGCTTTCGCCAAAGATTGTAACATTGTTGGGGTCGCCGCCAAATTTGTCGATATTGTTTTTAACCCATTGTAAACCTGCAATTTGGTCTAAAATACCATAGTTGCCGCTTACGTGGTTGGGGTTTTCGGCAGTGAGTTCGGGATGACACAGAAAACCAAGATTGCCAACGCGGTAAGTGATTGATACCAAGACAACACCATTACGCGAAAGAAGTTCGCCGTCGTGACTTGGGTCGGCAGTAGAGCCAAACGAAAAACCTCCGCCATAAATCCACACCATAACGGGAAGTTTGTCTTGTGCGGTTTTTGCGGGAG
>JAGCYI010000096.1 GCA_017960885.1 Bacteroidales bacterium | reverse complement strand
CATATTAGGTTGGTGTTTGGTTTAGTATTCAGTCCGAATATAATTAACAGATGTTTCAGGTATCTCCAATTCATCGTTATCGCCTTTATGACAGAAATATCTGCCGTTGATATATTTGATACCTTTTACCGTGAAAAATTCGCCTGAGCGGAGAAAAATAGTGTATTCAACCTCATTCGGGCTGAATAGCCGTTTGATTGCTTGTATTAGTTTTTTCATTTTCTTCTGTGTTTTTTGGGTTTAGTAATTCGGTTATTTTCATTTGAACCTCATAGAGATTCGTTATATAGTAGTCCATAGCCTCGTTAAGAGAGGGGGGGCAATTCCATAATTGTAATATCAGGTCGCTGCGGACTTTTAGATACAACGACAAAGTATCGTATATCTCGGCGGTACATTCTTGATAGAAATATTCCATCGGCACGTTGAAGAACTGCGCTAATTTGGAGAATGTTTCAAGCGTTGTGCTGTTTCTGTGCATAGCCATTGTTAACGCTGTTTGAGATATGCCCGTTTTTTGCGCCAATTGTTTAAGCGTGATATGCCGCTTATAACAAAGGTCTTTTATTTTTTTTAGATTTAGTTCCATAGGCTTAGTATTTATAGTTTGGATTTAATAAATATTTGTTATCTAAGACATTGCCGATAATTTCAACTGCACTATTATCTTCAACAAATTCAGAGAGTGATTCAAAATTGCCCTCACTACAACCTCTTACTGAGGTTGCCGACGTACGGACGGTTTCGACATAAAAACCACTATTAATCCATACAACAACACCGTAATAGTTGCGTTGTCCAATGTCGTTTAAAAAGGGATAATTATCAGATTGTAGTATATCTCCCTCAGAGATGTTTTTATCGTTTTTATCCACATAGTCAGTTATTTTGCAAACTGTTTCGCGAATAACGCGGTATATCTGCATACTTCTGATATTGAATTTGATTGCGTGTACAATTAACGTATCGCCATTGTCGCAAATTATCAGGTTGCCATCTACCCATTCTCCTTGGTTGGTAGAGTTTTTATCGCATTTGGCTTTGTATGAATAATTTTTCATAATTTATTTTTATTTCTCTGATTTTATTTGAAGTTTTTGAATTTCACCGAAAAAAGTATCAGCGTACATTTGAAGAACCTTAGTAAAGGTTTTCTGCGCCTCGTACAATTCATTTAATTGGCTTAAAACTTTCGCCTGAAACAAAAGATTTCTTTCTGCCTGAGAGATTCCCGGTGTAAGCATTTTGGCAATGCGTAAACGAAATTTTTTTAAATGTGATTGAATATCAGATACATTACAATAATCTCCACGTTTTTGCGTGTTATAATATCGGCTTTCTTTTACAAATGCCTTATATACTTTTTCGGCAAGTTCTTTTGATGGGAATTGGTAATACTCAGTAGTTCCCTCTGCTACCATTCCCGAACCTACCGTAAGAAGGTAAGCACGGACATCTGACGTAAAATATTTATCAGATTTTTCGGATGTATAAGTAGCAATAATTGTATCTACTTGTTTCAAAACAAGTTCACGAACATTATTTATTTGTTTTAATTCGTCTTGTGTCATATTTTCAATATTTATTTATCCCACTCAGCATAATGCTCGCAAGCGGAGGTTGATAACTTTGTTTTTTCGTGTCCAAGTTGGCTGTATTTGCCGGATGGCTGTAACATACAGCAATACTGCCATCTGTTATTAATCCAAGCCCTACCGATATGTTTGCAATCACAGCAAGTTTTTTGGGTTTTATCTATTAGTTTTGGTGGTTCGAGCATTTTTTTTGTGTATTTGTTTGATATTTTGTATTATTCCGTAAATTGTTTTTGTAAATTCGGATTCGGGGACTACAAACACCGTATCACGGTGAAAGTTGTATTGTTTTGCTTCATCGTTGTCTACATCAACGAAAACCCGAACACGGATAACTCTATGCTTTGTATTTTCGGGGATTTCCATAGTTATTCGTTTTTAGATGTTTTTCTTTCTTCATATAATTGCCACCTTTCAGTGTCCAAATCTTGCACAAACCTGAAAAGTTCAGCCTGATGCTCCAAATATTTTTTTGCAAGAGCAAAATTCGCCTCTTTGATAGCGTTTGTTACCAATACCGGGTCTTTTGCTATCTTGGTAAGAGTTGCTATTAGGTATTCAAGCAACCCGTTGGTGTAATTATTTAATTGGAGAGCCATAGGAATTAAAATAATTTTAGTTCTGTTATTTCTTTGTCTATAAACATTTTACTAAATATCCCCTCTAAAACGTCTACAACAATGCTATTCCCGGCAAGGAAATATTGGCGTGTCGCTGAGGTTGGCTGCTTGGATGGTGTCTATTTCTGTTTCTGACACTCCCATAAGACGGAAACATTCACGAGGTGTGAGTTTGCGTATACGGTAGGTTTCAGAGTTTTGAACGCACGTTAGCGAATCACGGTCGCTATCGAGCATTGCCGACCATCCTTTTTTGCCGTATTGTGTTGTTATGGTTCGGGCGTTAGTGCCTGTTGTATTTATTGCGTTTTCCATTACGTATGTTTTATTTCTTTTTGATATTCCTGCCGTAATTGTGGTTACAAATTCGGAACTAATAAAATTATTTTCGCAATTGATAAACAACCCGTCCGAGGGTTGAATATCTGCCAACATCTTATCAAGATATTTGTTTGCCATTTTCAAACAATTCTGTAAATTCTTGTTGGGTGCAATATCCGCCTTTGGCTCTGATTAATTGATATGCCAACGGCAATAATTTTTCTTGTGCTTTGGTTTTGGCGTATACGGTGGTTTTATTGATAGGCAATTTTAACACAGCATCGTATTTCTTTAATGCTTTTTCGGTTAATACAACAGGAGCCACAACTGCGAAAGTTCCCTCAGTGTCGATGGTTACATCAATGTCTAACTCCAAAACATTGATTGCTTTCAAAAGGTCTTTAAATGTATACATAATCTTTTAAGTTTTAGTTATTTTTTTTTCGTTCAGATGTTTCTAATATTTTAGTTTGAACGCCCCCCCCCGCACACGTTGTTTGAGCCGGACAAATGCCATCGGGGGAGAATACTCGTTTGTTGTGGTTATATCGTTTATCCCACGTTTCACCGGCAAGGGTACCGGCTTGTTTGATGAAATTATCATCCATTCTATTTGTCGGACAAGTATTTATTGTTTTTGCAATCCCCTCTCCGTTGGTGGGGGAGAATCTGAAACCATTGCCCTTTTCTTTTTGCAGTTCGTTGTTGCGAATAAAGTAATTCAATGTTCCTATTGGAACATAATATTTCTCAGGTATTTCACCCTTTTCCAATACATCTTTTAACTTGATATTGAGCGGTTTTGGTTTTGGAAACTCGTATTGTGCGTTTTCGTCGAGGATAGACACGAGGAAAATACGCTCACGATTTTGAGGGATGCCGTAATCCTTAGCGTTGAGAACGGCTGCAAAGTTCTTATATCCGAGTTTTTCAAGCACCAACTGCCAACGGTTGAATAGTTTAATGAATTTTGCACTGACAAGTGCCGAAACATTCTCCATAAGGCAATATTTTGGGCGTTTGATAGATATTGCTTTTTCACATTCCCATAATAAGGAACTGCGAGTATTTGAGCCTTTTTCGCCACCGCGCTGCATACCTGCAATACTGAAATCTTGACAAGGCGAGGAGTAGGTAAATAGGTCGAAATCAGGCACTGCGTTCCAATCAATCTTGCTGATGTCGCCAAAATTGCGGTCGGCAAACTGAGGAAACAGAGCATTGTGCGCTATGATGGCGTATTTGTCTATTTCTGACCAACCCACAAGGTCGTACTCTATGCCGAGGCGGTTAAGCGCAAGGCATTGCGAATCATAGCCTGAAAAACTTGTAAAAACTCGTATCATAGTGCTAATTCAGTTTGTGTGTAAGAATATCTTTGTCGGATATAGGCTTTGAGGTTTTCATTGCTTGTAGTAGCAATGATTTCTGTAATTGCTCTTTGCTTGTCTTTACTTGCGTTTATTCGGTGTATGGCTGTGCTAAGTTCAGCCTTATCTACGCCTTCGGGCAATGCTTTTGGCTTGGCTTTTTCTTCTGCTTGCGGTGTTGCCGGTGCCACAGGTTGTGGAATAGGGGTGTTGTGGGGATGTGCTATTAGCCATCCTACCGTCATTAAATACGCCGTGTATAGGGCGTAAAATCCGGCGCAAATATACAGAAAATACGGTTGGTCGATGTTGATACGCATATAAACAACGAAACCGTCAAGCAAGGAAAAAATGCCTACGTAGATGTATTTTTCCATCTTGATAACCGACATTGCCGACATAATGCTGTACGACAATGCAAAAAGGATTAATAATACGAGCGTGAATGTTGAGAGCGTTTCACCCTCGTTTAATGCCATCCCTCGTGTAAGGATTAGTAAATCTGCGTTGCAGTACCATAGATGCGCTGCAAGCAAGATTACGAATGTTCTTAAAATTAATTTCATAATTTACAGTGTTTTAATTATTTGGGACATAATTATTTTCTTGATGCAAAATGGCAGATAACGCCATAATGCTCGATAGATGCGGTATATTTGGGAGTTCATACTATGCGGTTTTAAGTTTGTACAATTGCCGTCCGTATGGGTCTTTGCCTATCGGGTTCGGGTCGAAAAGGTTGTGATTCCAATTTTTTTGCTGTATAGTGTCGAATATATATCCTTTACCCTGAATAGGTTCTGTTTCAGGGTTTGGGGGGGCGGTGCGGTCTATGGGGGGGGTGGTTTTCTGTTTTTCGTTTTTCTAGTTTTCAATCCACTTGTCGGCATAGTGTTTCCAATCATTCTGAACTTTTTTGTTGTGGTTGATATTGTAGTCGATGAAACGCTGCGCTGTTGATTCGTCAAAACCTTTGCCTACGAAGTATTTTTTTATTTCAGAAAAATTTAAATCAGTTTTTTTGTTTTTGTCATCCGAAACCTCAGTTGCGTTTTCGGTTTCTTTTTCCTTTAAAAAAACAATATCCTTTTCCTTTTCTATATCCTTATTAAAAAAAATATCCTTTTCTTTTTCCTTTCCTAACCTACGGGAATTTCTGCTTTCGTCTTGGTTATCGTCTGCTTTTTCGGGGTTGCAATTTTGGTTTTGATTTGCTTTTTCAAAATCGGGCGTTTGGTTTTGGATTGGTTTTTCGTTTTCGCCTTTTTGGTTTTCATTTTTAGGTCTTCCGCCTGATTTTCCGGCATCTCTTTTACGTCGGTAGGTTTCTTGTTGCTTATCTATAATAGGCATAATTAACCTCATTGCGAATCGAGCAACGGGCGACAATTCGGCAAGTTCGACTTCTCCCTCATTGCCATAACTTATTATGGCAAAGGCGATTTCATTTTTAAGCGAATTGTCATCCAATTCTTTTAATGCGTTCCAAAATGACGGATGGAACACAAATGCCTGCTGTGTGGTTTCGTTTTTTTCCATTTCGCTTATTGTTTTTGTGTGTTATGGTTAAAAATTTTTGTGCGTTTCCTTTGGTTTTGCTTATATTTCCGCAAAACCTTTTTTGTGATGTGCTTTTTGAGTAGTAAAACCATTTTAATTTTTTGGTTTTGTAAGTGAATAACCAAAAGTGCGCGATGCTTTTATCTTGGTTTCACTTTGGTTTTTATTTGCTTTCCTTTTGCTTTTATAATGCTTTTATTTTGGTTTTTAAAAAACGGCACGATGGTTAATGTTTGGTTTTCCACCGCGCCGCGCCAAATAAATAAACACTATAAAAAAATTAATAGATAGATTATTCTGTTTTGGAATCGTCCGCCGGTGCCTTGGTTTCGGTTTCGGTTTCGGGTTCAGGGTCGGGCTGAGGTGTCGGCTCGGCTTCACGGGGTTGCGGTTGCGGCTTAGGCATTATAAACGACAAGAGCAACGGCAAAAGGCTGTTGCTCCCTTCGGTTTGCTGCACTTTGACGGCTGCGTTTTGAATAAGCGGTTTAATTAGGTCGGATAGCAAGGCAAATCCGTCTTGTGCTACTTGGCTTTGTTGAATTTCGCCCGATTGTTTCAGGCTCTCTGCCTTAACTGCGAAATAGGCTTTTAGTGTGCGCTCTGCGGCTGATACCGTTTGTGTGGCAAGCGCATCGTTAATCTCAATTGAAGAATCTAATTTCATAATATTATAATTAATTAATTTATAATTAGTTCCCCGCCGCGAATCAAATCGCTACTCTTAAAGAGAGCGGGGAAGGGTTGTGGAAAAAAACGTAATTATTGTTTATGAAAGGATTATGCAAAATCCGATAGCAACCGCAAAGGCTATTACTGCCAATGCCGTTTTCAATGCCTGTGGCATTGTTGGTTTCGGTGGGGGAGGAATTATGCAATACATATTCCCAACCCTATTAAGATTATAGCACAAGCGGCAATCCAAACCAACCATTTGCCTTTACTGCACTTCATTTTTACTTTGCCTGTGCCAACTTGTTTAGACAATTCTTGTGCGCGTTTGTACGCATCTTCAATTTTTTCATATTCTTCCATAAGCGTAGTATTTATTTGGTTATAGTATTATTGTTTTCATCATCCGGCTCAATGCCGAAGATGTTATTGATTACAGCATCGTATTGGCAACGGTTTGTGCCGTTTACCCAATAGTAAAATGTGGCAGGCTGAATACCGATGGTGCTTAGCACCTTGTTTTTCAGTTCGCGTTTTTCGTTCCTATTGATTATCGAGAGATATTTCTCTCTCCAATTTTTTGGTTTCGTTGTTTTTTCTGTTATCATATTTTTTAATTTTTCTCTTGACAATCTGATTTTCTGCACTATATTTGCAGCATTTTAAATTGTCAATTCAGTAAATTTTAACAATGCAAATATAGAACAATGTTCCGATATACGCAAATATTTTCGGAGTTTTTTTCTAAATTTAACTAAATTAAATTATAAAATATGGAAAATCAAACCGTTAAGGATAGAGTAAAATATTTTTGCGACTCTAAAAAAATAAGCATAAAGCAATTTGAGGAACTTTGTGGCTTATCAAATGGCTATATTTCCTCTATGCGTAAAGGATTTGGCGCACCGAAATTGAAAAATGTTCTAAAACAATTTCCTGACCTTAATAGAGAATGGCTGTTGTTTGGCGATGGCGAAATGCTTAAAAAGACAGAAATACATAATACCATAAGCAACACCGGCGCATTTTCCACCAACACAATCAACGGAGATTTAGGAACGCAATTGAGTGAATTAATATCTGAGCAAAAGGAACTGCGCAAAGATTTTATGAGCCTGATGAACGAGAAAAACAAACAAATTAACGACCTTATAGAGATAGTTAAGAAGAATAATAGTGGTATATAATATATAAGGTGTAGAGAAAAATTTGGTAATGTTAAATATTAGTTGCATATTTGCAACACTATGACAATGGAAGATTTAATAAAAATTCTATCTGAAAATGCGAGCATTGCAGGTAAAAAGCGTACAACGGTAACACCGTTGCTGTGGGCTGTGATTTCTGTGATGTCAGGCGCAATCGCATCTTATAGTAATGGACTTGCCGATATTGCTATGATATTAACTATTGTATTGTGTGTTATGGTAGTGGCATTTCTCGTTGCATATTTTTACTTTATGATTAAAAAACCCGATTCTTTACAAAGCGAAACATACCGTCTTGAAAAGAAAAGATTGGATATTGCAAGGCGAAAGGGTAATATGAGTATTGAAACCACTTCCGATTTATCTGCGTTAGACTCAACTGAACCACAAGAAAAAATAGAGCGAATATGAACACTTATATTATTACATATTCCGATAAACTCGGCACTCAGGAGCAAGTGGCTGATGTTTTAGATAATATTTCTGACATTACAGATTGGCGATACGATATGCAAAATTGTATATATTTTAAATCGGAGCGTACTCCTGATTATTTGGCAAAGAAAATACGTACAAAGTTACCAAAAGGTAGGTTTATAATAGTTGAGATAGGCAACAATAAGATGCGCAATGGCTATCTCGACCCCGATATGTGGGATTTTATAAACTCAAACTAAATTTTGTACCCCCCCACACCTTATATAATATACAAAATCGGAACGGTAAACACCGCTCCGATTTTTTTTGCATTTTTTTCAAAAAAATGTTCCGAAAAATTTGGAACATATCGAACAATGCTCTATCTTTGCATTGTCAATTTAAAACAGATTGACAACAAAACACGCACATTCACGTCTTAGAAAGCCCTGGAATAGGAAGCCTGCCTTCCACAGCCGGAGCGGTGTTTGAACTCACACACCGCTCCATTTTTAAAGGTTACAATATGTTAGTTGGGTTGTGAAATTTCGCCCACCATAGCGACGCAACCCATTTTAAAGATATAATATAAAGGGTGTTATGTGGGAGAGATAATATAACCCTACTAAGATTTGGCTAAGTAACACCCTTTTTGTACCAACGGTAAGCCCTGAGAACTTTTGACATATCAGTCTTCTGTCAGCCTGTTAGCCGTTGGTACTTTATTTTGTTAATTTGAAAAAAACAAATATATGGAAGAAAACGAAACAATTTATATCCCCATAGAACAACGACCGTTGTTTCAGTTTCGCAAGGCGGAAAAACCGCTTACTGCGGAGGGTTTTTTGCTGACATCGTCGGCAATCAACAACTTACAGCCAACCGGTAATCCGTGGCTGGTTGGTCTATGGTATATATTCTTGTGCGTATTTGCGCTGATTACGGCTGCAATTGATATTGCGTTATTCCTGATAATAGCGAATTTGTTTAAGGCACTATGGAAAATTGTAACCGATAGTGCCACCGGCATACTCGGCAAATTTGCAAGGATAATGGGCATTGCCGTTGCTATATTTGTAATTTACGTATTTGTTTCATCCAAAGCATACATACAATGCGGACAACAATTAAGATACTTGTTGGGTTGGTAGTTCTTATCTCGATAGGGGTAGGGGACTTCTACCGTAGATTGGTAGATTACAGAAACGTGTTTAGCACAGATACACGTTTCCTGAGCCAAACCGAAAATTTATCAATTGTTATTCATCATCCGGCAGCGGATAGTGCGCAAGTTGAAGCAATTGAACGTTGGCACCGGGATTCGTGCGGATGGGAGTGTGGTTTTGCCTATCCGTTCTTTGTAACCGATTCAACAATTTATCAGGTACATCAGGACACAGCGCGAACCATACACGCCGGTAATCGCTATTTTAACGACAATAGCATTGCAGTCTGCCTTAGTGGTAATTTCGACAAACGCAAGCCAACGATAGGGGAGATTCGTAATCTTTATTACACAATAGCCTATCTTATGATAAAATACCGTATTCCCCCAAGCCGTGTATATTATCACGGTGAGGTATGCAACACGCCTACTGCCTGTTGTGGCAAATACTTAAAGCCTTACATTAACTTTATTAATAGGAGAGAGAGCAATGAATAACCACTACCCTACTAACGATACCAATTATTCTTTGGTAGTAGACGTTTCAAAAGAAGAATTTGAACGTTTTTCAAACGAGAAACAAACGCCGTTTGAACGAGATTCAAACGGTAATGAAACGATGTTTGAACGTGATGCAAACGACAAACAAACGATAATGGAACGTCAACAAAACGACAACTACACGATAGAGAAACGCCGCCGACAAACAGCCGCAGCCACACAAGAAAACCGTGAAAAACCGGCTACAACACCATCGGATTATGTAAAAAATAATCCCGAAGTTATAAAGTTGTTGAATAACAAAAAATTTATAAATCAGGTAATTGGGCGCAAAGATTTAAAGTATACGTTTAGTGTCCCCGCCCCTATCGTGGTAGCAATCAACAATAGGTTGCACGCTAATTATACAGAATACGAGATTTACAAAATCCATATCAGCAACCAATTTCAAAAACGGATGCCTAAATGGAAGGTAAAAACGATATGCGTATTCATAGCCATATTTTCGGTATACCTGACATCGGTATATTACAAAGCCACCACCACGAGCCAACCGACAAAAGAAATATTTGCCGCCTCGATAATTGGCTCAACCTCTGACTACAATAGCCTTATCAAAGAGTTTGAACACAAAAACAGATTTACGTTCTATCCCTACCGTAAGGATATAGTAATAAAAGAATTATCGGCTGCAAACTCCGACAATTACGAAAACATATTACAAACCAATATGGCTGCCCAAAAGCAAGCCATAGCAAAAAATAAGAAGAAATGACACATAGAGAATTTTTCGATAAAGTAGAAAAAATGCGCTCAGCACAACAAGCGTATTTTAAATACCGCTCCCCCGATTATTTGGCTATTGCCAAAGGTTTGGAAAAAGAAGTGGATGAAGAAATAAAGAGAGTAAACAACACTCTTGCAAACAAACAGATACCCACACAACAAACATTACCATTATGAAGAAATCAATAATCATAATAATAGTAATATCCATTGTGGCTGTAATATTCTACAATTGGCATATTACATCCGAATCGGCAACAAAGGAAGATTTGGAAAAAGCAAAGCGAGAGTTGAAAATGCAAATAGACAGCATACTCCGCAACTGCGACACACTAAAAAACGAACTCCGCACCGTAAAAGCCAACACCGACACCCTGAAAGCAGGGCAAGAGGCTATTTTCAACACGATGCAAGAAAACAAAGAAAAATCATTGTTGGACTATATATTTAAATAAATATGAGCGAATTAGAACAACTGATATTTAGAGAGGTGCAATCTACTTGCACCAAAGTAGCGCAAAAGTTGAGTACAGAGAAATTACCCCCGGCACTTGACCCGAATATCGACGTGCTTACGTCGATGAAAGATATTTGTGAATTTACTAATATGAGCCGTAACACATACGTTAAGGCTTATAACAACGGTGAATTTGGCAAAGCCGCTTGGCGTACAGGAACAAATTATTATTTCCGAAAATCTCTTTTTGGCAAAGTAGATTGATATTTAAGAGTGTTTTTATACATTTGCAATGGAAAAAAACGTAAAAAATGAAACACTCTATAAAGATAACGCTCGGCACAGCCAAAGGCGAATTAAAGCCTATACGGTTGCGTGTGTCGTTTTGCAGTCAACGTGTTGATTTGGTAACAGGTATGAGTTACGAAGAATCAAACTTTGTAAATGGCAAGGCAAAAAACAACACCAAAAACGCCAACAGGCAAACAGCCGTTGAGGTTAACCTTATGGTGGCGCAAATGGTGGAATTTATCGACAAATATTTTTTGCAGTGCGAACTCGACCATCGCCGACCGAAGCCTGATGAACTCAAAAACCTTTTTGCGGCTCAGTTTAAAAATGCCACTACCAATGCCGATATTCTTGTGGTATACGACCAATATATCAAGGCAAAGGAAAAGGAAAAACAACTCGCCTACAAAAGCATACTTACATTGCAATTTATCCGTAAAACTTTGATTGAGTTTGACAAAAACCTTACTCTCAAACGTATTACACCAACCTTTTTGAATGATTATAAAGCGTATTTGGAGGCAACAAACCGATATAAAAATACATCTATCCACGTATTTGTGTTTATGATGAAAGGTTTTTTGAACTACCTGAACCGCAACAAATATATAAATGTGGACTTTGAGCAACGTACTACTATCAAACGCATTACAAACGAAACGCAAAGTTTTCTTACACATCAGGAACTCAAAAACTTTTACAACCTTGAACCACAAACCCCGATGGAGCAATTATCAAAAGATATGTTTCTGTTTGCCTGCTTTACCGGCTTGCGATTTTCCGACCTATCCGCATTGCGCAAAAGCGACATTCACCCTACACAATTGGAAGTAGTAACCAAGAAAACAAACAAACGGATTTTTATAGACCTAAACCACTACTCAAAGGAACTGATTGAAAAATACACAGCCGACCGTTACGCTGCGCTCGATACTCTTTTCCCCTCAATCAGCCTCCCCCACTACAATAAAATTCTTCACGCCTTATTTTTGCGCTGCGGATTCGATTCACCGGTAACACTCACATATTATAAAGGTAGTAAGCGATACGAAACTACACAAAAAAAATACGAAATCTTATCCTCGCACTCAGCCCGGCGAACCTTCGTGGTAGAATGTTTGCAAAAAGGCATTGCGCCTCTCGTGATAATCAGGTGGACAGGACACAGCAATCTTGAAACCCTAAGCCCATATATAGCAATTGTGGATAATCTCAAACGTCAGGAAATGAGTAAGTTTGACACCCCACTATAACACCACCGGCGGAACACTATATATATTATATATAAAGGTGTTTAAGAAAAATTTTTTTATAACACTGAAAATTAACAAGTTACACCATTTTAACATTTTTTAACACAAAATATTTTGTGGTTATGATAACAAATACTAATTTTGATGCGTAAAACAAAACAGAAACAGAGAGAGATGGTTTGGGTAGGCAATCCCAAAAACAATCCCGAAAAATTTAAAATCGGTTGATGTTCTTTAAAACGGTTAACGGTCTTTACCGTGTGGTTGATACGATTTGAAACGGTTTGAAATGATTTGATAACTTTTAGGATTACAAAAGTTAAGATAAAATTAGTATTGGGGATTGACCACGAAAAAAATATTTTATAAATTTGCGGTGATAAAAAAGATACGAAAATCTTTAATTAATTAATTAATTTATAAATAAAATGATCAAATTAGGTATCAACGGTTTCGGCCGTATCGGTCGCATGGTTTTCCGCGCTGCCGTAGAAAACTTCGCAAAAGACATCCAAGTTGTAGGTATTAACGACCTTCTCGACGCTGACTATTTGGCTTATATG
>JAGCYI010000095.1 GCA_017960885.1 Bacteroidales bacterium | reverse complement strand
TCTAAGAGCGGACATCCATTGAATATGTGCGTTAATATGAAACGCAACTCACTGAAAAAGATTTATTTAACCCTAAAATACGAATTTCCCGAGGTTGACCTGCCCAAGCACATCGCCGAAAAAGCGGTGGTTTGCATCAACAGGATGATGGAGATGAGTAAGTAAGTCATTGTCAACGAATTAAACGACTTACACTAATACCTTTTTGTATTCGTTAAATTCGTATAAAAATAGAATCGTAGATTATATTTTTATCTTTTATAATAGAGTATTGGTTTTAATTAGTTTAATTCGTTGAAAACAAAATTATTATGATATTATGAAAAGAGTTTTTGTTATTGTATCGATAATTGCTTGTAGTTTAAGTGGTTATGCACAGCAATCGGAAGTAAATCCTAACGGCTACAACCGTTTTTATTATCCCGAAGGAGGAATTTCGAGCGAAGGAACCCTTCGCAACGGTCAGCCCGACGGATATTGGAAAACCTATTTCCCCAACGGAAAACTCAAATCCGAGGGTCTACGCACCGAGTTTAAACTCGACTCCACGTGGGTTTTTTATACCGAAAAAGGCGACACCCTCAACATCATCAACTACCGCTACGGCAAGAAAAACGGCTACCATTACACCTACACCTCGTTCGACGATTCTATCCATCACAACATAGTGGAATCCAAAGAGTTGTATCTCGACGACAAAAAACAGGGCATCTCTTACTACTATTTTAAAAACGGAATGGTGGAAAAAGAAATCCCGTTTAAAAACGATTGGAAAAACGGCACAGGCTATCAGTACAACAACAAAGGCGAGATTGTGGCTATTCTCCAATATAAAAACAACTCGTTGATAGATAAGCAGATAATCAACCGCATCGACGGCGACGGCAAAAAGCAAGGCGTTTGGCGAACCTTTTATCCCGGTCACAAGGTAAAGACCGAATGTTACTACAAAGACGACCTTCTGAATGGTTACAGCCGCGAATTTGACGAAAAAGGCAAGGAAATAAAGATTGAACGCTATATCAACGGCGTGCTTCAAGAGGAGAACAAAAACGCCCTTGCCACCACCAAAGAGAGCGTTGAGGTAAAAAACACCTATTATAGCGGCGGAGGCATCAAATCGAGCGGAGGTTATAAAAACAACCGTCCCGTGGGCGTTCATCGCACCTACAACGAAAAAGGCAAGATTAACGGCTCGTCTACCTACAACGACGAGGGCAAGAAGATTGCTGACGGTATTGTTGACGGCCGCGGTCGCGAACAGGGAAATTGGACGCTTTACGACAGTCTCGGACACGTGTCGGGCAAAGGTGTCTATAAGGCGGGAAACCGCGAGGGAGAATGGCTTTTTTACCATCCCAACGGTCAGATTGAGCAAAAAGGCGTTTACAAAAACGGCAAGCCCGAAGGCGATTGGGTTTGGTATTACGACAACGGCAAGGTTCGCCGCACCGAATCGTTTTACCAAGGTGCCGAAGATGGCGATTATGTTGAGTTCGACATCGGCGGCGACACTCTTGCCCGCGGCACATATTCCGAAGGCTTTAAAACCGGTGTTTGGAAAATTGCCTCAGGCGACGTGGTAATCTACGAGAAATATTCCGAGGATATGCTTCACGGCGAATACAAAATCCTCTACCGCGCCACCAACAAGAAAAAACTTGAATGTAATTATCTGCAAGGCAACCTTCACGGCAAATACACAGACTATTACCCTGACGGTAAGATACTTAGCCAAGGTACTTATATGTCGGGCAATAAGGACGGACTTTGGCGTTATTACACCGAAGACGGCCTCCTCGAATCCGAGATAGAGTATTCGCAAGGCGAAATCGTCAAAGCCGACGGGGCTAATATGCCGAAGAAATGATGGTTACAGCAATTTATCAACCTCCTCGATAAATTGCTGTGCCTTTGGGTAGAGTTCTTCAATCTCTTCTTGGGTAGAGTATACAAACTCGTCGTAGTCGCTGTGTTGCCTATTGTCAAAAAGGTTGGAATATGCCCTTCCGCTCTCTTTGGTAATAAGACCTTTGGAAACAAAGTGCTGACCCAACATAGTTTTTACGCCCGCGTGCGACGCTGCGGTGATATGGTTTTTGAGCAAAAGAGCAACAGCCGCATAGTAACAGGCATAATACAAGCGGTTTGCAGCCGTATTATAAAACCCTTGCTTGCTGAGAAAAGGTATTTCGGCAAGGGTCTCGTGCGCCCTTTGGCGGCGGTATTTGATTAATTCGTCGTAGTTATCGTCTTGTGTGTTGCTCATATTGTAATGCCATCTTTCATAACGTTGTTGTAAAACGGTGTGGGATAAGGCCTTTGCTCCCACTCTTTTTTGGGCATAATCAAAGTGCTGATGATAACTCCCGATTCAAGTTCGATATCGTAAAGCGAAGACATATAACGTTCTTTGTCGCTGTAAGTCAGTTTTTTATCAGTATTAACCAATAATAGGAGGTCAATATCTGAATCGGGACGCGCATCGCCACGAGCCTCCGAACCGTACAGGATGGTCTGCACTTCGGGACGCATCTTGTCGGCGGCTTCCTTTATTCGTTCTATGATTTCGGGACGTCTCATAATCGTTGTTACGCAATTTCTGCATTTAACGCATTCTGTACAGCGGCGCGGATAGTGCTTTCGATAACGCCTTTAAACGGCATTGCAAACAGGGGCAGTTTGCCGTTGAGGATGATGTCGTGCTCGTTGACATCGATATGGCCGTTGAGCGACATTCCGTTGAACTTGCAGGCATAGTCGCCCGAATTGCCGTTCCATTCCTCTTTGAGGTCAGAAACCTTGTCGCCGTGCTCGCGCTTCATCTGTTCAAAAAAATGCTTCATCTTCTCCAAGGCAACATCTTGGCTGTATTGATGGTCTACTTTAACTTCCATTTTATTCGGTTTTAATTGTTTGTGCAAATGTACAAAATTTATTCGACAATAACTAATTTATTTTATATTTAGTATGTATCCGTACGCCACTTGTGGCTTTGTTTTTTTTGGGGGCAAAGAATTATAAATATATTCGTTTATTTAGTTTAATTCGTTGATAATAAACTATTTAATCAACCTTATTCCGTCAATTTTGGATATGTATTTTTCTAAATCGCTCTTTTTAAAAGGTTTGCCGTGGGCGGGATAGATAGTTTCGCAGTCGGTGTTGATGATTTTTTGCCACGACAGACGGTATGCCTCCACGTCCTCGATCCAAATTATAAACCTGTTGATACTTGGAAAATTGTTCATAGCCGCATCGCCGCAAAACATTATCTTTCCGTATTTTAGCGAAATATGGTCGGCGGTATGTCCCGGCGTGTGGATAATCGAGAACGGCAGTTGGTTCTTTATCTCTTCAAACCTCTCGCTGTCGGTGGTAATCAGACGGTTGTAAAACTCCTTTTTCAACGGTTTGAAATTGCTCGCCCCGCCAAACAGCGACAGAATCTTGCAAAACCTGTA
>JAGCYI010000094.1 GCA_017960885.1 Bacteroidales bacterium | reverse complement strand
TTGTATTATACTTACGGCGTGGGTTTTCGCTGCCTGTTTTGCAATGTTAGGTAGCGAAGACCTCAGTGCGTGGAACGGGCAGATTAAGGATTCCGCGCCTTTTTTTATGTCTGTCCGAAATTGGAATCTCGTCGGGCAAAATCTGTTTGAAATGTCGATACATATTGGAGAAGTAATTAGAGCAGAGTTGCAACGTCAAGGCCGGAGTGTAAAGTGGTTCCAACAACAGATAAACCGCTCTCATTCTGCTGTTTATGATATTTTTAAATCGCGAGATATTAATACAGAACTATTAACAACCATATCTAACGTATTGAATCATAATTTTTTCAAAGACCTTTCTGATAATTTGTCCTAAAAAACCGTACATTTTTGTATTGTATTTCCGACTGAATTTGATTAACTGTTAGATTGATGAAATCGTAATTTAGTATTGATAATTACAAATATTAATTACTTAATTATATTTACGATGAAAAAATTTATTTTAATAGCGTTATGTCTTTCGGCTTTCGTATCTTCTCTTCGAGCGCAAGTAATCCGATACGAGGATTTGGAGAAGTACTCAAAAGACAAGTATGGTGACAAATGGAACGATGCGGCAGAAAATCTTGCATCCGAAATCCAATTAGATCAAAACAATTGTCTAACTTATGTTCAAGTGATTGAAGCAGGCAACCAAACCAAAGAACAGTTATATGTTCTTGTAAATTATTGGGTTACGCAACAGTTTAATGACGCAAATTCTGTAATTCAACTCAATGATAAAGAATCGGGAACTATTATTGTTCAAGGATATTGCGAAAATATCGCAAGTTATGGTGGTGCTGCCGCCACATATTATGTAAGTATTAAACCTACTATTAAAGTTGATATTAAACCAGGAAAAGTAAGGGTAACTGAAAGTATTCAATACTATGACGTTAAACGAGTTGATGGTGGCATAATGGGTGCAATTGCAGGTCAAACAGAACATCCTGTTACCGAATACAAGTATCTTATTAATGAATGTTATCCATTTGTGGCAAAAGATAAACACATTTCCAATAAAAAAGTATCTTCTAAGGCGTTGATTATGTCTAATGCTTACGAAAACGTGTTGATTGACAAACTTGAAGCGGCTATTAAAAATGGTATAACAGGAAATGAAAATGATGATTGGTAGAATTAAAATTCAAAAAATCATATTATTAACTAAAAATTCAATGCAATGAAACAATTCAAATTTTTATTTGCCGTAATGCTTATGATCACGGCAATGGGATTCGCATCTTGTAGCGATGATGACGAAGAAGATGCTACTTTTAAAATTGTTAACAACAGTGGCAGAGATTTTTATGGTATTATGATGTCGCCGAGTAGTCAAACCACTTGGAGAGATGTACTCACCGACGACACATTTCCTAACGGTTCTTCTGTAACTGTAACGTTTAACGGTAGTAAAGATGGTCAATGGGACATCCGTCTTTTTGAAGATGAGAACGATATTGACAATGGTTATGTTGAGTTTACAAATCTCAATCTCACAGGCAGAACTAAACTAACTCTTACCAAAAAAGGCGATGAACTCTGGTACGAACTTGAATAGTTAACATCCATCACTCAATAATACACAGCCTCGGTTCTATTAAGATCCGGGGCTTGTTTTTCTTATTTTACTTTTAGCCATTAAAGTAAAATAACGCGATTCCTTATTTTACTTTTACGCCGGAAAGTAAAATAACGCGATTCCTTATTTTACTTTTACGCCGGAAAGTAAAATAACGGATTTTTTATTTTATTTTTTGAACATAATTACTCAATTTCCACCAACAACGGCACGTGATCAGAAAGTCGTAGGTACTTGTCTTTTATATCTATGCTGTCGTCTAAGTCGAAAATTGTTTCTTTAATTTTAAATGAGTCCTTCATTTTCGGTGTGGCTAAACAATAATCGGCTGAAAAATAATCTATTCCCGTAGAATGAGAGTATGTTGGTTTGAGAATATCCTTGGCATCAGCACAATCTATAAGACCCTTTGCTATAATTGCGTCATATTTAGAATGTTGCTGTTTGGTGTCAGGAGTATTAAAATCTCCGATAAAGATGGCCTTGTCGGCAATGTATTTTTGATAACCATCGAAATCACAAGCCTGAATGATATTTTGTGTGTAACTGATGGGCAGTTTTTTAGTCCAAACCGCAAAGAGATAAAACAAAAACGAATCTTCGCTGTTGGGTTTATGTATTTCTAATGGAACAACATAACGAAAGTTTCGATTAAAGTTGTCGGTAAATTTTATATCGTAATTCTCTGAAAATATGGCAATTCCGTAATTAGCATTATTCTCATACAAAGTATCGGCATAATGGAACGAATTTTTGTATTTGTCTTTCAACAAGTCAAAGCCTTTTGGTGTAACTTCTTGCAAAATAATAATATCCGCATTAAAACTATCGATGTGCGGTATTTGTTCTTTTTTTAAATCCAAATGAACATTCCAACTGAGTATTTTCATAGTGAGAGATATTTAATTGTTATATTGTAAATATACCACTTTTTTTATTACGGAGTGTTATTTTCCTTAAAAAAATTTGTTACTACACAAAATTGTAGTAAATCCGCTCTCTGCGACCTTGCGGATAGAATCCGTTGCTGCGCGGATAAGATTTAACCAAAAACTCCGCCTAAAAAGTGTAATTCTGTATTTAGTCAAATAAGCCATTCGCACGTCAATGTTAAGTAAATTCCGAAATTATTATGATTTTTTTGGATTTGATTCCGAAAAAATAGCGATTTTTTTGGAATTCATTCCGCAAATATTGTGATTTTTTTGGATTATGATTTTTTTTACTTATCTTTGCCTTGAAAACATTAACACTATTGTTATGATACAAAGACTTTTAAGCAACAGACTTACCGAGTTTGTCGGAAGCGGCAAAGCGATAATTATTATGGGAGCGCGTCAGGTGGGCAAAACCACTGTC
>JAGCYI010000093.1 GCA_017960885.1 Bacteroidales bacterium | reverse complement strand
GCACCACCTCTTCCCATCCCGAACAGAGAAGTTAAGCCCGCTTGCGCCGATGGTACTGCGCCACAATGCGGGAGAGCAGGTAGCCGCCCTACTTTAAGAGTCCTCAGCCTTACATAAGGCTGGGGATTTTTTTTTGTATCTTATTCTGTGTGTGCTGTGTGGTGTTTGTTTTAGGATATATTTTTGAATATAGGATTTATCCCAAAGAAGTGATTGAGGAGCAGTTTCCTTTGGCAAAGGAAAATTATGCCCCGAGCATGTGATTCTTTATTTAAAACTGAAATATCGCTCTATCTTTTTGAGCTCGTTTTTGTCGAAACGGTTGAGCGAGCGGAGGTCTTCGATGTGCATGAGCCTGCCTTTTTCGGTGCGGTATTTTAATACCACTTCGGCTTGTTTTGCGTTGAAAAGCGGATGTGCTTTGAGATCGTTTTCGGGGATGTCGTTGATATTAATCTTGGTGATTTTGAAACTCGGAGCCACAAAGAGATATTCTGCGTATTTTTGTGCCAAATTGTAGGCTATTCCGCAGTCGCTCAATTGGTATACTGAGTAAAAACCGCCCAATGCTGTCCGCATTTCTACTATTTTTTGTGCGTCCTTCCCGGGAATATCTATTTTAGACGCTAGTTCGTCGGCTGTGATGGTGTTGAGGTTGTAAGCCTCGTGTCCCAAAAGCTTTACTAAATCGATATTGATGTACGGCTCTAACTGTTTGAATTTTTTGTCGTCGACAAAGTAGAGCGCGGCAAAGTCTTGTTTAACATAATATTTCTTCCCCTCGTTGCGCATTTTTATAAAGCTTTTGATTTGTTTGGTGTAAAAACCAAGACGGTACATATCCTCTTCGGAGATAAAATTGGGGTCGAATTTAAAGAGTGTGGTTTTGGTGCTGTCGTCGTTGGGAGTTGGTTTTTGATTTTGCGCCTTGTTGTTTTTGAATGAGGATGCTGATGCGGTGCCCATATAGTTGTGGGTCTCTTTTTCGGGCAGGTCGATATATGGACGGAGTATCTGGAACTGCCTATATCTAATGCCGTAGAGTTTTCTAAAATCGTCTTTGCAAGTGAATGTGCCGCCTTTGGAGCGGTAGTTGAGCAGCGTGTTGATTTGTTTTTGTGTGAGTCCCAGCTGTGTTAGTTCGTCTTCTTGGACTGTGTTGGGGTTGAATTTAAAAAGGGTAAGCTGGCTGTACCGCTCAACGATATATCTGTCGAGCCGGTTGAGAGTGTCGTTGTTGGTTTCTGCAGCGAAAGCCGAATCGCTCAGTAGGAGCATATTAATGTTGGTGCTGTCGTTCATTTTGTGATGGTGGTGCACCGTGGTGTAAATTGTGTTGCCTACGAGCAAAAGTATTGAAAGCAAAAACACAGATAAGGTTTGCCTTCTTTCGCGTTTGGTAGTTTCAAAAAAGTATTGGTTGTTGATGTAGTTACATATTTCTTTTAAACTTTTCATATACAGATTGTTAGAGATTTGCTTATGTTCACAGCAGACTCCGTTTCTGATACTCCTGTTTCAATTGTTTTATTTTAGTTTGGTAGTATTTGATAGAATCGGCTATCTGCTTATCAGTCAATTGGTCGGTTTTTGCATTATTGATTTCGAGGTCGGTTCTGCGCTCTAAATCTCCAATAATATTCATATACACAATAAATGCGTTGTATGGAGTGCCGAAAGGATTGGAAACAACGTTTTGATTAGCGTTGTTGAGGTATCCGTCGGACATAAAGTAAAAATAATCACTGCTTTGCAGTCTTTGCCAAATAAGTTGTAGCGATTGATTAGACACCAACTTGATTTTTTCTTTGAGGGCGTTCATTTTGGCAAAAGCTTCACGTTGGAGGTCGTTGCCGAGCCATGGAGCAAGGTACGACGGGTAATTAAGACCAGGCACAGGGTCGGGCAGTTTGTACGGTCCAATTGGTTGAAATTTTTGTACGGCAGCAGACGGGATGTCGAATTTGAACCGTTTAGATGCCAAAATACTCTCTACAAACGATTTAACATACACAAGCACATCTCTATTGTTGTATTTAGTGCCATCGAGATATTCGCAGTTGATAGAAGCAAACATGATGTCACCACCAGTAGCCTTGGTTCCGAGTTGAGCTACCAAATAGTCGGGAGCAAACAGTTTGCTGTCTTTGAGGGCGTTTTCAAACAGTTGGCTGTAGTTTTGATTTTGTGGAATAATTCTGAGCCGTTGGGCGGTAGGGTGAAAATACAAATAGTCGGATCCCTTTACCTCGAGGCTTCTTTTTTCTGGTTGAACCAATATAGCCTTGAACCCTTCGTCAAAAGCAGCTGAGCCTATCGAGTCGGTATAAATAAGGTCGGAGTTTTGGATAGTTTCGGGAGTTACGTTAAACAATCGCTGAATTTCCGACACCGACAGCCTGATTTGTCGTTTGAATTCTTCGATATCGTTGATGCCAGCGAGCGAATGGTTGTAAGGTGATGCCACAAATTCTACCGCACCAGTTTGGGCTAGCTGTTTCAATAGAGAGATAATAGAGCCGCAGCACCTCTCGATAAGCTGAATGGCAAATCCCGAAATGGTTATCGAAAATTTGAAACGGCGTTTGTGGCGTCGCACTAAAGCCAAAAGCATTTCTAAGGCTGGACGCAGACAGTTTCTCTCAGAATCCTCTATCGACGAGCATGTAGACTGTTCGTCGAAATAGAAATTGTCGTTTCCAATATCGAAAAAGCGGTATTTCTTCAATAAATAATACTTGTGAATGTTGATGTTGAAAGTGATTGTTTTCATATTTCGGTATTTTTATTGTGGCACACAGAATTATAAATTGTGGAAATTTGTTTGGCGCATTCGTCCCACTTGAGATGTCGCACCTCGTTGTATGCGGCTTTAACTATGTGTTTCGATAGGGCTGGATATTCCACTAATGCGTGAATGGCGTCGGCTATGGCGTCAACATCGTTGTAATCTACTTTGATAGCGTGTTTCAGCACTTCGGACACGCCGCTCTGTTTTGAAATAATCACCGGCACTTTGCATCTTGCAGCCTCTAATGGCGCTATGCCGAAAGGCTCGGAAACAGAGGGCATTACATATATATCGCTCACAGCCAGCAGGTGCCGTACTTCGTCGTGGTTGAGGAAGTCGGTAAAATGAAATTTGTCGGCAATGCCCAACCTTGCGGCTGCGGTAACCATTTGGGCAAACATGTCTCCATTGCCAGCCATTACGAATCTTACGTTTTTTGATTTTTTCAGCACCTTGTATGCCGCCTCGATAAAATATCTCGGACCTTTTTGGTATGTTATCCTTCCAAGGAAAGTTACCAGTTTTTCGCCTTCGGGCTTTTTGTATTTTCGACGGTCGGGTTTGAAATCCACACCGTTGTAGATGGCGAACACCTTGTCGGGGTCAATTCCGTACTTGTCGATAACTATGTCGCGGGTGTGGTTGCTAACAGTGATTACGGCGTCGGCCTGTTCCATTCCGTCTTTTTCGATGGCAAACACCTGAGGGTTTGGCGTAGCGCCGCTGCGGTCGTATTCGGTGGCGTGAACATGCACCACAAGGGGCTTCCCTGTGGCTTTTTTTGCTGCAATTCCGGCTTCGTAGGTGAGCCAGTCGTGCGCATGTATGACGTTGAAATTGTGTTGTTGGGCTATTTTGCCACCTATTCGGGCGAATAATCCAGTTTCGGTAAATATGTCGGAAGTGTAACGACCTGTGAATTCAAATTTTACTGGGCGGTTGGTGTCCATTGTGTCTTCAACCGACACCTTTATTATTTTAGGACGTCCGTTTTCGATGGTAACTAGCTGCCCCCGAGTGTTGATATACACGGTGTCGGGCGAAATATTTTTGCGGAGGAGTATTTGTTCGATTTGTCCCGGCTGGAGATAGGGATGCAGATAAGATGCTGTTTCAATGTAGATTAGCTTGTCGGATTCCGAAGTGTATTTGATCAAGCCGTTGATGTCGGAGATTTGGGGTTGCTGCTCTTTTGGTTCGGGCAGGATGATACGAATGTTGCGGTTAAGTATTCTTTTGTGGGTTTGGGCATATTGGTCGGCACCGGCAAAGATAGTGTTTGCAGAGTGCTCGTCGCCGAAAACTTTTGGAGCCACAAACACAAGTGAAGTGTCGCCGCGCATACCGAGGGCTTCTACTATGCCTTTGCAGGCAGTTCCAAGTCCTCCGGATATATGCGGTGGAAATTCCCAGCCAAACATTAATACTCTCATCTTAGTTATCTGTTACAAATTATATGTTAAAAAAAATCAGTTTATGCGTTTTAATATTGGTCGATAAGCAGCTTAATTCGGTTTACAGCCGCAATAGAAGCCGCACACATGGGAGAACCAATGCCGTTGTATGGCGGTGTGGGCGAATATTTTTGATAAAAGCATGGCGAAACCGGCATATCGTCGGGTTGATTGTGAGCGAAGTACATCTGTTTTGCTATTTTCATGCCTTCGTCACCAAGTTTTAGCTTTAGATATAGTTCTGCTACAAAGTCGTTAAGTTCTGGCATAACAAAGACTTCCTGTCCTGATGTAGCTTGTTGGAGAGGCATATTGAGCATACCTTTGGGAGTGAGCAGGTTTTGCTCTATCACCGTGAGTATTTTTTCTGCGGTTTGAGAGTTTACCACCGAGAATGGCAGAGCAGCCGCAAGTATCTGATATGGACGGCACACACGGTCTAAAGAGCCGTTTTCGGAGACGCTGTCGGGCAGGTATGCCATAGAAGGTATCACAAACATCTTGTTGAACGCTTGATGAACCTTGTGAGCGGCTTGAGAAGCTATTTCGGATGATTCAATTTCACCGTTAAAGGCATTCATGTCGGCGGCGAACTGTAGTGCGTTGTACCACAGTGCGTTGGTCTCTACAAAATAACGGTCTTCGGTTTCTAAACTGATAGCCAGCAGACCGCTGTCGTCGGTAACAAGTCCCGAAATGCTGTTGTCGATTCCCGCTTTGATAATTTTGTTTACAGCTTTGCCAAACTGCTTGAAAGTGTATTTGATGTCGCCTTTTTGAAAAAAGAACTGCTGCACAGCCCAAATAAACCATAATGGCGAGTCGGGAGCGAAACGGTGTCCGTGAGAATGTCCGAACACTATGTTTTTCAGCTGTTTGAGTAGAGAATAAACAATTTTTTCAAACAGGTCGGTGTTGTGCGATTGGAGGGTAAGTCCGGGCAGAGCCATTAAAATCTGCTTAGGGACTTCGGCTTTTTCGGGCAGCGAGTTTACAATAAACGACTGTCCTTTGCGATGGCGGATAAGCTGCTCGGCGGCATATTCAACGTTGTCTTGATACGATTCGCGCGATTTTCGGAGAGCCATTTCTTCAATAAACATGTTGGCGAATTGGTTGGGCTGACCTTTGTGGTCGGAAGCGGCGAACACCACGCTTTCGCCAGGTGCGAGAATGGTTTCAAAAAATCCTGGCATAAACAGGTCTTCTTGGTATTCTTGTCCAGCCGCCTGGTCTTCGGCATATTCTACGTTGTAGTTCCAGTCGGGCGCGGTTACAAACTCGCATTGTTTCGACATCTGCATAAACACCATAGGTTCGCGTTCGGCGGATATGTATTGTATTCCGTTTTCGATTTGCTTGTTTCCAGTGTTGATGTCGCTGTTTTTGCGGATAAGGCTTTCTGACGGGCGCAGACCGAGTAGAGGGCGCAGTTGCAAAGTAATAGCGCTTGCTGCGTTTAGCACGGTGTACCGCACCATAAAAGTGTTTTGCGAGGATAGCAACAGCACCTCTTTTTGGAGCGAGATATCTGCAATGTTGTATACCAATGTGGGAATTGGATTGGACGAAATGCTTTCGATATATTGATGTCCGAGCGGGAAATATACATTGGGATATTTGCGTGTGGATAGGTAAAACGACCTGCCGCCGGCAATCACCGAATCATCCAACGCCGACAGTAGCACATATTGGCTGCCTGTATGTTCGCGAAACACCGACAGCAGCGAGTGCCATTTTTTTGTATTGCACATAATGATCGACGACGCCGAGCACGCCCCTCCTTGGTTGCATTTGATAAACTCGCACTTTAGAGAGTAACGCAAATCTGAAATCCGGTTTTTGTCGATAGGTTGAACTTCCATAGTATTATGCATTGATAATAAACATATTACAACGCCATTTTTCTTGCTTTAAAAAAGTAGAATAGCGGTTTACTAAGTTACGGATTTTTTTTGTTAGCGCGATGCAAAAAATCAAAAAAAAAGAATAAAAAAAAGGCGCGTTATTGCAACGCACCTTTTCCATGAAAAAAAATTATTTATGCAGCTATTTTAGAAGCAAATGATGTATTAAGTTTAAACGTTGAATCTGAAATGCATGATGTCACCGTCTTGCACCACATAGTCTTTGCCTTCGATGTGGATTTTTCCGGCATCGCGGCATGCGGCTTCGGAACCGAGTGATATGTAGTCGTCCATTTTGATAACTTCTGCTTTGATAAATCCTTTTTCAAAATCGCTGTGGATAACTCCGGCGCATTGGGGTGCGAGCGAACCTTTTTTGTAAGTCCAAGCTTTGGATTCCTTAGGACCGGAGGTGAAGAAAGTTTCGAGATTGAGCAGTTTGTAAGCCGAGCGGATAAGGCGCGACACACCAGATTCTTTGAGTCCGAGGTCGTCGAGAAACATCTTGCGGTCGTCGTAAGACTCCATTTCGGCTATTTCTTCCTCGGTTTTTGCGGCGATGATAAGTATTTCGGCGTTTTCGTCTTTTACGGCAGCTTTTACGGCTTCGGTGTATGCGTTGCCGGTGAGAACAGATTTTTCGTCAACGTTGCATACATACAAAACGGGCTTGTTGGTAAGGAGGAACAGCTGTTTTGCCGCCTCCTTTTCGTTTTCGTCGAGTTCAACCGTGCGAGCCGAGCGGCCTTGTTCGAGAGCGGTTTTAAACTTGTCCATTATCTCCAAGAGTTTTGCCGCGTCTTTGTCTTTTGCTGTTTTTGCAATTTTTTCTGTTTTGGCGTAGCGCTGCTCAATGGTTTCGAGGTCTTTGATCTGCAGTTCGGTGTCGATAATCTCTTTGTCGCGGACGGGGTTTACGCTACCGTCAACGTGAGTTACGTTTTCGTCGTCGAAACAGCGGAGCACGTGAATAATGGCGTCGGTTTCGCGGATATTGGCGAGAAACTTGTTGCCGAGGCCTTCGCCTTTGCTAGCGCCTTTTACAAGACCTGCTATGTCTACAATTTCTACAGTTGCCGGCACAACCTGAGCCGGATGGTCGATTTTTTCTAACTCTACGAGCCTGTCGTCGGGTACAGACACAACACCGACGTTAGGTTCAATTGTGCAGAAAGGGAAGTTGGCTGCCTGGGCTTTTGCGCTCGAAAGACAGTTGAAAAGCGTCGACTTGCCTACGTTGGGCAGTCCTACTATACCGCATTGAAGTCCCATTATCTATATATCTTTATATTGTTATGATTGTTTTTCATTGATTTCTGTAGTGGCTGGTTTTAAGCCTCTTTTGCTTAAATACCACTTTGCTAAAATTGCTAGTGCAGCAAGAATCACCAGAATAGAAGAAACAGCTGCGATTACCCTGCTTACACGAACCGACGCGGGGTTGAATTTAAACTCGATGGTGTGCTGACCTGCAGGAATCACCATTGCGCGGAGTATATAGTCGGCACAAACGTGGTCGGCTGGTTGTCCGTCGATGTAAGCCTGCCATCCTTTTGGGTAATAGATTTCGGAGAACACTGTAAGGCGGTCGCGGAATGTTACACTATTGTATTTGAGGTAGTCAGGTTTGTATTCTGCAAGCACAATCACACTGCTGTCTTCGGCAAAAATCTGCTCGGTAGGCAGTTGCGGAATAAAGCTTTCAAACTGTTTTTTGTTGATAACAGCAGTTTTTTGCGGGTCGCAACCTTTGAGTCGCTCTATCTCTTTGTCGGCGCTTTCAACAAGTTCGTAACGGTTTACAAACCAAGCATTGCCGAATGTTCCGAGGTTTACAAGCGGGAACGCATTCGGGTCGGTGATTATAAACTTGGTGTTGAGCATATTGAGCGCAGGATTTTGTTTAACATAGTCGCTGAGCTGTTCGGGATTGTTGCGTGCAACGTAAAGCGTAGCGTTAACAGCCGGAGCAAGCACAGTGTCGATAAATTCTTGATAGCGACGGAGTTTTGCGCCGTGGTATCCGCCGATGGTCTTGTGGTAATAAGGTGTTACACCGTCGTTAAATACGTTCTGGGTGAGATTGAGCACGCGGAAATCAGGGTCGGAATCTTTCAAAATGAACGAGTCGGCGGTAGAAGGTTTGAATATCTGAGCTTCGGAAGCAAATTTGTAATCCTTAGGACCAAGGTAACGATAGTCTACAATCCAAAGGTCGGCGATGATGAGAATGCCAACGAGGATATACAATGAGCGTTCTTTCCATTTCATAAAGTAGTAGAGCAGCATTATGCCAGCTGTTGCAAGAATGAATAGCAACGAGCGCAAAACGTCGGAGCGGAAGACTGCTGTACGTGCTGTTATAAGTCCATCTTGAAACTGCTGAAAGAGTTCGGCGTTTTCGCCACCTTTGGCAATGCCTTCGTTGATGGCTGCGGTTTCTTGATCAGAAAGCAATCCTGTAACCGACGGGAAAATGTAGAAGAACAGGCACATGCCCGCTGTAAGAACCAACGAGAAGATGAAATCGTTGCGACGGGTTTTGATATAATCGGGATTTTCTGAAAATTCTTTTAGAGCCATTATTGCGAGGAAGGGCACGCACACCTGAATAATTACCAAAGCCATCGATACCGAACGGAACTTGTTGTACATTGGCACATAGTTGAAAATCAGGTCGGTAAACCATCCGAGGTTTTGTCCCCAAGAAAGAATCAGCGAAATAACCGACGCTGCCAAGAGCCACCATTTTGCGGGACTTTTAACTATAAACATTCCTAAAACGAAGAGGAAGAAAATAATAGCACCCACATAAACGGGACCCGAAGTGAATGGTTGGTCGCCCCAGTAGTGATTTTGACTAGCGATCTGCTGTTCGAGAACGTTGCCTTGAATAGCTTTGACAGCGTTTTCATCGTTTCCAAGAGCGTCGGACGCGCCACCTTTGAAGTCGGGTATGAATAGAGCGAAACTTTCTCCAATTCCCTGGCTCCATGCAAGAGCGTAATCCTTGTCGAGACCGCTGCTCTGCTGTTTGTTTGAAAGTTCGCTTTGGCTGCGGGTAGAATATTTGCCGTATTCCCAAGTGGTCCAGAGGTTTGTGAGGTTTGGCAGCACGGCAAACACGCATGCTATAGCCACCACTGCGGCAGCCTTGCCATAATCGGGAAGAGCTTTTTCCTTAAATGCGATAATAAAGCGGTAAACGGCGTAGCAGAAACAGAGGATAGCCAGATAATAGAGAATCTGCGGGTGGTTGCACGAGATTTCGATACCGAGAGTAAGCGCAGTGAGGAGTCCGCCGAGTATGTATTTCTTCTTGAAAATATAGATAATGCCTGCCAGCACGGGAGCCATATATGCTATGGCGTAACATTTAGTGATGTGTCCCGCCGCAATAATGATAATATTATAGGTGCTGAGAGCAAAGGCAAACGCGCCAATAACAGCAATAATGCGTTTAAAGTCGAGACTTGTGAGCAGGAAATAGAATCCCAAAAGGTAGATAAAGAAAATAGCCATGGTGGAGTAGGGGAGGAAGAGCCTCAAAGCCTTCTGCATAAGACCGTGGATATTAAACGACGACGGACTTTTGATTTGATAAGCCGGCATACCGCCGAACATCGAGCCCGTCCACGACGCAGTTTCGCCTGTGGATTCCTCGTATTCTACGAGTTCCTGAGCCATACCTTTGGAGTGGACATAGTCGCTTTGAATAAGTTCCTGTCCTTCCATAACCGGATAAAAATATATAGCACTTGCTACAATAAATAACGCTACAACAGCAACGTGAAACAGGATTTCCTGTAAAGTTTTATTTTTCATACTAAAATTATGTTACACATATACACATACGACCTTGCCATAGCATCAGCCGTAATAAAAACAGTGCGAAAGTAGAAAAAAAATAGTAAAGACAAAACAAAAGGAGAGAAAAAACAAATCTATTTTTACATTACTCTCTACGCTGTAAAGTATAAAGCTAAATGGTGCCAGTAAAACCAAACTTTGCAAAAAATGACAAATAATGTTGATTTTTTTTACGCAAATCATACGTTTTGGCATAGATTTCGCACTTTGTCAAAGTGCGGACACCATTAAAATCCGCCTTAAAAACGATTATTAATAACACATAAAACGTATACACCATGATGGAAAATACCATAAGAGTAGAAAGGGCCAAGAAAAAAATCACACAGGCAGAGTTGGCCGAAAAAGTAAACGTATCGCGTCAGACTATTCACGCAATCGAAACCGGCAAATTCATTCCTTCAACAGTGCTTGCCCTTAAAATTGCGAGGTTCTTCAAGGTTAATCTCGAAGACATTTTTATCCTCGACGATAACGACGATTAAACACTACAGACGTTTGTGGCTGCAAAAAACATACCACCCTGAAGGTGGTATGTTTTTTTTGTCACTTGCTAAAACCTATATTTTATACCAGCAGTAAATCTTCTTCCTGGCTGCTCGATATAAGAAAAATCAAAATACTCCTTATTTAATATGTTGTAAATTTGAACGTAGAATGTCAGTTTTTTGAAAGTGTAGTTGGCCGACATGTCTACAAGGGAATATGGGTCGTTGCCTTCGCCAACACGGTATTGGTAGCGGTATTCGGCGCAGAGAGAGAGATTTTTTACAGGATTAAGCTCAATGTGGGCAGTAACCTTGTGCCGGAGGTATTCCTGAGCGTATTTTGATGCCGCAATAGGTTGTTTGTGCTCAACGTCGGCGTTGATATAGGAGTATTGAGCGCCAATCTTTGTGATAAACGAACTGCTCCACACGGCACGAGGGCGAATAGTAAAATCTGCCTCGCCGCCCATAGTTTCCATTTCAAAATTGCCGGAGCGGTAGGTTTGTCCATCGGGCTCATCGGCGTAGATTACCCAGTCGATCATATCGGTTTTGTGCGACCCAAACAGAGTAACGCCTGCGTCGATTAGTTCGTTTCTGCGGCGCACTCCCAGAGAATAGTCAACGGCGCGTTCCGGGTCGAGGTCCTGTGTGCCTATTATGTTTGCGCCAGAATAATAAAGGTCGGTGAACGTAGGCATACGCATGGCAGTGTTGACGTTGGCGTATAGTTTCCAGAAAATGTTTGGTCTGAACGAGATGTCAACACCCGGACACCAGCGCCATTGGTAGTCGAGCATAGAGTTGTTGACAGCAGGTGCGGCAAGTGCCACAGTCCATTTGTCGAACAAAAAATCGTGCTCCATAATCACTGTAATATTTGTGCGGTGTGCCTCGTGCGAATATTTGATGTCGGTTTTGGCATCGATGCCACGTGTTGGGAAAAACTTTGCAGAATCTAACACTTCGCCCAATTTGGTGCTGAAAATCTGTTCGGAACGCATCTCGATACCAATAGAACTACGTCCCAATGAAGATTTTGTCCAAGCGTTGAAGCCCATGGTGCTAACATCGCAGCGATGGAAGTTTTCGCCAACGTGAGAATTTTTGTGCCATTGGTAATGGTCGTAACGTCGGTCGAGCGCCACCACGGGGTTGAAATGGAAGTTGCCAGATGTGATTTCGGCATTTGCAGAGAGAAGAAAATGCTCATTGCTTTCCCACTGGTCGGTTGACGCCGCGCCGTAGAAAGTGTTAGCGTCGAAAGGCTTGTATGAATAACCCGCCTGAATATCGGCCTTGATATTATCGGCACGGTATCCACCACGGTAGAAAGCACGCGAAATGCTGTATGAAGAGTTGTCTACATCACCGTCGTCGCTCGAATATCCTACCGAAAAGTTGTGCACAAATCTATTGGGATTACCTTTGGCATTGTAACCGGCATTGTGCGACAGCGCCAAAGAAACGTTAGCACCATAGTGACCGTTGTCGCCAACAAAAGAATTGACAACACCTTGAGATGCAAAAGTATAGCCGTTTTTAGAGGGGTCGGCGTCTACGGTAACGATATTTATAGTTCCGCAAAACGACTGAGTGCCGAACACCCTTGCCGACGGACCTTCCAAAATCTCAATACGCTCAATATCGTCGACAGAAACGGGAAAATCTGCACTGAGGTGTCCGGTGTGGGGAGAAGAGATATTGATTCCGTTGAGCAGGATAGTAATCTGGTCGAAAGTACCGCCACGCAGCGAAATATCAGTCTGCACGCCATCGCCACGCTGCCTTACGTCAACGCCCGATGCGGTTTTTAAAATCTGTTCTATATTAGATGAAGGCGCGGATAAAATTTCGTCGCGACCGATCACACGCACCAGCACAGGAGTTTGAGCGCGGGAAAGCGGAACACGGCTCGAAAGTATGCGCACTTCTGATAATTCAACGTCTGGAATTGAATCGTTGTTGATGATTTGCGCCGAAGACAACAAAGGCATTGAAGACACCAATAAAAAAACACTCTTGTAAATTAAATCCTTTATATTCATAACTTTAGTAATTTATTAACTGTGAGGCTAAAATAGTGCCTTAATGTTAATACATTATAAATCCATATTTATATTTTATTAAAAAGGTAAATAGACTCTCTTTTTTTTGGCAGTTTCAAATAAAATTACCAAATTTGCAGCGGTTTGTATGTGAAAACAATTTTTGGGAGAATAGAAAAAAGAACATTGATGATAAAAAGATTTTTATTAGTTACTACTTTGCTGTTTACTGCGCTATGCCTGCGCGCTCACCAGATCGACGAGGCAGCGTATTACTATACCCAAATTAAAAAGATAACAACAGCCGACAGATTCTATACCGACAGTTTAAGGTCTGTTGCGAATCAGCTTTCGTCTACCAGCACGCTTTATCTCAAAGAATTGTTCAGCCAATTGTCGTTGGAATGCGTTAGGCAGTCTGACGAGGAGACCGGTTATTACACTAGCCTGATGGCTGCGGTGTGCTTTTTTGACAGGGATATGTTCAACGAGGCTATGCAGTATGTAAACGACGCTATTTCCTTTAATCACAATGTTGAGCGTCAACCATATTTGCACTTTTTGAAAGGAAAATTTTTCTTGGAACTTAAGAAATACGAACTCGCTTTCCAATCGCTCTCGCTCGTGCTTGATGCTCCCGACACCGAAATTAACCAAGTGTTGAAATGCGAGGCGTGCAAGTCGATTTCTGAATATTTCCAACATGTTTCCAATCTGGCAAAGGCGTTGGAATACATCACTTACTACACCATCCGCGAAGACGAGCTCCATTGCCAGGCGCTTGACAAAACATGCTGCCTGCTGCCTCAGTATATGCAGTCGAAATATATTGATAAGCAGATTTTTATTTCGGGAAGAGAAACTATCGACAATCTGCGCACCGAAAACAAATCAAAGAATACTGCCCTGATATTACTCGCAGCTGGAGGTTTTATTATTCTCACATTCTCAGCTTTTGCTGCATTCAAATGGGCATCGCTCTCCAAGGCAAATGCGCAACTCAACATGCACAACCAAGGTATCGAATCACGTCAAAGCGAATTAGAAGCTGTTCAAACAGGTCTTGCTTCGCTGTCGTTGATTGCAGCACAAACCTCAAACGCATTTCTCGTAGCCGACCACACCGGACGCATCACTTGGGTAAACAAAGGTTTTGAAAAACTCTACAACCGAAACCTCCGCCAATATATTCTCGAAAACGGTGAAAACCTTTTCTTCTCTACCGACAAGAGCCGCAAAACAGCCCTCGAAAACTGTCGCGAACTTAAAAAAACTCAGATATGCCAGTTTAAATTTGTCGGCTCAAAACAGCCCAAATGGATTCTCAGCACAATATCGCCCGTAGTTGAGCACGACCGTATCAACCAATACGTGATAATCGAAAACGACATCACCGATATTAAAGCCTCAGAGCTCAAGCTGTTGGAAAACAACAGCCGCATTACAGGTAGTATCCGCTCTGCCAACCTTATACAGCAACTTATGTTGCCCACACATCAAAGTATTTCGGAACATTTCCACTCGTTTGTTATCTACAAACCAAAAGATATTGTTTCGGGTGATTTTTATTGGTTCAACCATCGTGGCGACAACAGCATTGTGGCAGTAGGCGATTGCACAGGTCATGGAGTTCCCGCCGCAATGATGAGCGTATTGATGATTCGTATTCTTGACGAAATCACCGCACACAAAACAGAAGTTTCGCCCGCTCAAATACTTACCGAAATGCAAGACAAGGTGGTAGAGATGCTCAAACAGCGCGAAACCGACAACTGCAACGGCCTCGACATCACCATTGCCCAAATTACACGTCACGACGACAAGGCAGATGTTGTCCTCGCTGGTGCAAAATCGTACTTTGCATATTATCAAACCGATACACAAACCACCACACTTGTTAAAGGTACCAAAAAATCAATTGGCGGCACCGACAACGAGCGCTGTTTTGAAGACCGTACTCTGAGCCTCGACAAAGGCGACCGTATCTACCTCAGCAGCGACGGTTTTATCGATCAGAACAACCCCGACCGCAAGTGCTTCGGCAGCCAGCGTTTTACCGAACTAATCAACCAGAGCGCAAGCAGTCCTATATACGACCAGAAAGAGTTTATCGAAAACGCACTCGCACAATGGCAGCAAGGTCAGCCTCAGCGCGACGACATCTGCGTGGTGGCTCTTCAAATATAACACACATTATGGAAGACAAGAATCTTGAACACTCTTTTGAGCAGATGCTCAACAACATCTATAAAATACGCCGCGAGTGTCCGTGGGATGCCGCACAGACTCCCGAATCAATACGCCCGCTTTCTATCGAAGAGGTGTACGAACTTAGCGACGCCATTATCAAAAACCAACCCGCCGACATCAAAAAAGAACTTGGCGACGTGCTTTTGCACATTATCCTTTACGCTATAATGGCAGAAGAAAAGGGACTTTTCTCGCTCAAAGATGTGTTCGACGCCCTTAACGACAAACTCGTATTCCGTCATCCGCATATTTTTGGCGATTACAAAGCCACCACTCCCGAAGAGGTTTCTAAAATGTGGGAGGCTGTTAAACTCAAAGAAAAAGGCGGCAACAAAACCATTCTCGCAGGTATCCCCTCGGCTTTGCCTTCTATTATAAAGGCTTACAGAGTATCCGACAAGGCTGCTTCATCGGGCTTTGATTGGAACGACCGTCACGATGTGTGGGACAAGGTGAAAGAAGAAATTGCTGAGTTTGAAGCCGAAGTGGACAACATGTCGCAAGAGAAAGCCGAAGGCGAATTTGGCGACCTCCTTTTTGCTATGATCAACGCCGGACGATTGTTTGACGTGAATGCCGACACCGCTCTCGAACGCACTAACCAAAAGTTTATCTTCCGTTTCAACTACTTGGAACAAAAGGCAAAAGAACAAGGCAAAACCCTTAAACAAATGACCTTAGAAGAGATGGAGGCGATTTGGAATGAAGCTAAAACAATGCATAATGCATAATTATGAATTATGAATTACGAATTATGAATTATGCATTATGAATTATGAATTGAACAATGATTTCAGCAGATAAAATATTAGACGAAGGTATCAAACTCGTAGTATCTTACGGGCCGAAACTGCTTTTGGCTATTGTAGTTCTTTTTGGCGGTTTCTGGATTATCAAAAAGCTTAGCAAGCTGATTGCCAAATTGATGGAAAAACGCAATGTGGACGTGTCGTTGCGTTCGTTTCTTCACTCAATAATAAATGTAGCCTTAAAAATTTTGCTGATAATATCTGTATTGCAGATGGTGGGCGTGGAAACCACATCGTTTGTAGCAATGCTCGGCGCGGCAGGATTGGCAATTGGTATGGCGTTGCAAGGTTCGCTGTCAAACTTCGCAGGCGGTGTGCTAATACTCTTGTTTAAACCTTACAAAGTTGGTGATTTGATTGAGGCTCAAGGATATACCGGCACGGTAGACGATATTCAGATATTTACCACAAAACTAAAAACCGCTCAAGGACGCATTATCATCATCCCTAACTCTGCACTAAGCAATGGCAACATCGTAAACCATACTGTTAACGGTATCAACCGTGTAGACATTATGTTCAGCATAGATTACAACGCCGATATTGACCTTGCCAAACAAACCCTTTTAGACGTTGCCAAAAACGCTCCGGGTGCATTGCCAGACCCTCCGGCTGTATGTGTGGTATATTCGCTCGGCGACAGCAGCGTCAACATCCGCCAAAGCACCTACTGCAATCCTCCCGACTATTGGGATATCTATTTCTACAATATGGAGCAAGGCAAAAAAGCGTTAGACAAAGCCGGTGTTAATATACCTTTCCCACAAATGGATGTGTTTATAAAGAATAAATAAAAAAAGGAGACGGATTTAAAAGGCTCATTACATTTTGCTTGAGCTGTCTGAATAAAAAACCTCTGAACAAATGGTTGTTCAGAGGTTTTTTGAGTGTCAAACGGATTGACGTATTTACTTATTTCTTATAATTATAAGTAGTCCCTGTAATGTTGCCCTCTTGACCAACAACCATTACCCTGCCGCATTCGCCATGTGCACCTTTGCCAATACACTCACCATTCCCAACGCCTTTAATTACCTTAATTTCAGTAATTTCGTCAGAAATAGTAATATCTCCACATACTCCGTACCATCCACCTCCAATAGCAGCAGCATAACTACCTCCATTAACCTCAATAATTCCTCCTGCGATAGTAATATTGCCGCATGCATCCCTACTGCCAATGCCAGCAGAACCTTGACCTCCTTTAGCAGTTAAAGTACAGTTATTAATATAAATATCTTTACATTTAGTACCAATACCAGATCCGTCTAAAGCACCTGTAGCAGTGATAATTCCTCCGTTAATAGTAATATTACCACAAAGCCCAGCTTCATTATCATGAACTCCCCCAATGCCTGTACCTTGTTCAAACGCAACTGCTGATATTGTACCTCCATTAATTGTTATATCCTTACAATTGCTAGAAGCACCAGCACCGATTGCTGCTCCCCAAACACCTCCTGTTACAGTAATATTGCCACCGTTAATAATTATATTACCACAGTTTGCTGTATTCCCTGCTCCTATACCAGCGAACCTTTCATTAGCCTTAACAGTAATAATGCCGCCATTGATTTCAATATCACCATATTCATCATAGTCACCTTCATCAGGTCCTGCGCCAATACCAGCTCCACTACCAGTCACTTCCAATCTTCCAGTTCCTTCTGGTCCTCCTTTAATAATCAACTTTGTACCAGCCTTTCCAATTTGAATTCCAGCATTCTGTTTACCTGCAGAACATACTATATTTTTAGTTCCATCTTCAATAATGATTGTAGCGTTTCCAAGACATTTTATACTTGGTAAAAAATCATGCTGAAACATAAAATTTTCTCTATCATCATCACTAATAGTGGCATTACGGAGAGTGACAGTAGCATCAGGAGCTATTGAAATATACAATTTGGTACTCAACTTACCTGTTAAAATATCATTGTCTTGAGCCTCATAATTAGCTGTTAAAGTAGAGAGATCAACAATATTTCCTTGCACAACTTCATTGTGTCGAACACTTTCTGAAGAATATTGAAAATTATTCATAACTTCATCGTTGCAATAAGCAACAATAGGAAACAATACTGCCAACAACGGCATCTTTGTTAAAAGATAGTGTGTAAACTTCATAATTTGAACATTTTAGTATTTATAGTTAATATTAATTTTGGTAACAAAAATAGAAAACAATTCGCTCATAACAAAAAAATAGAGAATAATAATCCCTGAAAAAAACAAAAACCGCACTCCATAAACTAAATACAGCGTGCGGTTTTTGTTCAATCAATGATTATGCATTATTAATTCATTCCCTTGATAATTCCGTGTTTAGAGCGCTTGATAAAGTTGATTATCTCGTCGCGTTCTGGACATTGCGGAAGGTCGCTTTCGAGTTTTTCGAGGGCGTGTGTCATATTCAAACCCGATTGGAATATAATACGATAGCAATCGTGGATAAGATTGATAGTGTCTTGTGAAAAACCTCTACGAGTAAGTCCCACGATATTGATACCGGCGTATTGCAACGGTGAGCGACCGCATTTTACAAACGGGGGAACGTCTTTTTGTACGCCCGACATACCGCTTGTCATAGAGTGCATACCGATATTTGAGAACTGCAAAACGGCTGTTCCACCGCCAATTACAGCCCAATCGTCAACTGTTACCTCACCTGCTATCTGTGTTGCGTTGCTGATAACGATGTGGCTGCCGAGCACGCAGTCGTGTCCCACGTGACAGTAAGCCATAATAAGGTTGTTGCTGCCGATAACGGTCTTGCCCTTGGAGGCAGTGCCGCGGTTAAGAGTAACGCACTCGCGAATAGTATTGTTGTCGCCGAGTTCGAGAGTGGTGTATTCGCCCACAAATTTAAGGTCTTGTGGTACAGCGCCAATCACAGCACCCGGGAAAAACCTATTGTTTTTGCCTATACGTGAACCCGACATAATATGAACGTTAGAAATAAGCGTGCAACCGTCGCCTATCTCTACGTCATCGTCCACAACGCAAAACGGACCAATGGTAACGTCTTTGCCGATTTTTGCGCCAGGGTGTACTTCGCTAAATTTATGTATCATATTAATCAGTATGTTAACGGTTTTTTGTTATCATTGCGGTAAGTTCGCCCTCGCTTACTACCGAGCCGTTTACAAACGCCTGTCCGCGCATCGAAACAATGCCTCGGCGTATAGGTTCGGTGAGTTCGAGTTTGAATACGAGCACGTCGCCAGGTATTACTTTGCCTTTGAACTTAACTTTATCGATTTTAACGAAATAGGTTGAGTAATGTTCGGGTTCGTCAACGTTGCTGAGCACAAGGATACCGCCGGTCTGAGCCATTGCCTCAATCTGAAGAACGCCAGGCATTACGGGTTCGCCAGGGAAGTGTCCTTGGAAGAAGGGCTCGTTGAATGTGATATTCTTGATACCCACAATTTCGGTGGGAGTCATCTCTATAATCTTGTCTACCAGCAAGAAGGGATAGCGGTGAGGCATAATCTCCTTGATGCGGTTGATATCTATGATAGCGGGTTTGGTGATGTCAAACTCCACTTTCTGACCTTTCTGTTTTGATTTCTTGATTTCCTGACGGATAAGTTTTGCAAACTGAACGTTGGAAGCGTGTCCGGGACGGGTTGCAAGAATTTTTCCCTTGATAGGCATACCGATAAGTGCGAGGTCGCCAACAAGGTCGAGCAGTTTGTGACGTGCGGGCTCGTTGGCAAATATAAGTTCTTCTTCGTTGAGAATGCCGCGACCCTTGGCGTTTACACGCGGACGGCCGAGTTTGTCGCTCAGTGCGTCGAGTTCTTCTTGTGTCTTCTCCTGATCCATTATCACAAGGGCGTTGTTGAGAGTGCCGCCTTTGATAAGGTTGTTGTTGATAAGGTATTCAACCTCGCGCAAGAAACAGAAAGTTTTGCAGGGAGCAATGTCTTCGGCGTATGTCTTAAACGAGTTGAGAGTGGCGTACTGGTTGCCAAGCACGGGCGAATTGTAATCCACCATCACGTTAAACGAGATATTGTCGTCGGGGAAGGTCATAAGTTCAATGCCTTTTTCCTCGTCGCTGTAATTGATGTTGCTCTTAACCTCGTAGTAAACTTTCTCAGCCTCCTGCTCCAAAATGCCAGCCTCCAAGAGGTTTTTGACAAATGTAGCCGAGCAACCATCGAGAATCGGGGTTTCGGGAGCATTGATTTCGATAAGAATATTGTCGATGCCGAGAGCATAAAGTGCTGACATTACGTGCTCTATAGTGCCGACTTTAGCGCCGTTTTCTTCAACGGTGGTGCTGCGTGTGGTGTCGGTAACGTTGTCTACTATCGCGCGTATTTCGGGTTGGTTTTCAAGGTCGATACGTTTGAAACGGTAGCCGAAGTTTTCGGGAGCGGGCTTGAATGTCATCTCTACTGCCACGCCTGTGTGCAAGCCTTTGCCT
>JAGCYI010000092.1 GCA_017960885.1 Bacteroidales bacterium | reverse complement strand
GTTACCTTGTTCGTCGAGACAAACAAGTTTGCAGCCGGTGCGGAATCCCGGGTCGAGAGCGAGAATACGTTTTTTACCCAACGGACTTGCTAACAATAGGTTGCGAAGATTTTCGGTAAACACTTTGATAGCCTCCTCGTCGGCCTTTTCTTTGGCAATATTGGCAAATTCGGTCTCCATCGAGGGTTGAAGAAGACGGTCGTAACAATCTTCGGCAGCAATCTTAATTTGTTCTGCGCCATTACCGCGACCTTTAACATATTGACGTTCAAGCATATTAATAGCCTTATCGTCGTCGGGTTTGATGGTAATCTTTAAAAAGCCTTCGTTTTCGCCACGCATCAATGCAAGCAAACGGTGCGAGGGAATACGCGAAAGTGGTTCAGAATAGTCGAAATAATCCTTGAATTTCTGCGCCTCTTCTTCCTTGCCTTTCACTAACTTACTGAAAATGATTGCCTCGCGATTGTAAAGATTTCGCATACGGTTGCGGGTGTCAACATTTTCGTTGATATGTTCGGCAATAATGTCGCGAGCGCCTTGGAGAGCATCGTCGATAGATTCCACCTTGTCGTTGATAAACGGTGCGGCGAGTTTTTCGGGGTCGACATTCTGTTGAAGAAGAATCTTATCGGCAAGCGGTTCAAGACCTTTTTCCTTAGCCACCGAAGCGCGGGTCTTTTTCTTCTGTTTATAAGGCAGATAGAGGTCTTCAAGATCGGTCATAGTAATCACCTCATCGATTTTTGCTTTAAGTTCGTCGGTGAGTTTGCCCTGACTTTCAATAGATTCGAGGATCGAAGCCTTACGTTTTTCGAGTTCCTCGTATTTTTTGATTTCGTCTTTGATTTGCGACACCTGCACCTCGTTGAGCGTTCCGGTTTGTTCTTTGCGGTAACGGCTTATAAATGGCACAGTTGCGCCCTGCGAAAACAGAAAAGCGGTGTTTTTAACTTGAATTTCGCGAATGCCGAGTTTTTCGGCAATGAGTTTTATGTATTTGTCTTGCATAATAAATTCAAAATATTTAGGTCTGTCAAAACTGACGGAATTTTTTTACAAATCTATAAAAAAATAAAATCAGACGGCAATTCAAAATGCGAAATTTTTTGATTACATTTGCAAAAACATATTTGCGATGGAACAGAACGTAAAACTTTTGCCGCAGGGCATCAATGATTTTGAACAGGTGCGACGTGAGAATCTCTATTACGTTGATAAAACTATGTTTATCGATATGATAGAGAAAGATAGTCATTATATGTTGGTTGTTAGGCCGAGAAGGTTTGGCAAAAGTCTGTTTCTCAGTATGTTGGAGCATTATTACGACATCAAGGAGAAGGACAATTTTGATGCGCTTTTTGGCGGATTGTACGTACACGAACACCCTACGCAATGGAGGAATTATTATCAGGTGCTGACGCTTGATTTTTCGCAGGTGTTGAACGAATACGACAAGTTGAAGGATAGTTTTTATGTTTATTGCAACAATCGTCTTGATATGTTTGCAATGAAATATGAGGATATGTACTACCCCGGATTTGCCGCCGAAATCAAAAACGAAAATCTGACGTCTGAAAAAATCAATATGATTGCTGAACGCGCCAAAGCGTACGGCAACCATCTTTACCTCATTCTCGACGAGTATGATAATTTCACAAATACTGTTTGGTCGTTGAAGGGCGAAAATGTCTATAAATCAATCACTCACGGCGAAGGCTTTTATCGTGATATTTTCAAAAAGTTCAAGGGAAATTTTGAGAGGATTTTCATAACGGGCGTTTCGCCTGTTACCTTGGACGACTTGACAAGCGGTTTCAATATTGCCGAATACGCATCCAACAAAAGGCAATACAACCAAATGTTCGGTTTTTCGGAAAACGATGTCCGTGAGATGATAAACTATTATATTTCAGTTGGTTGGATAAAAGGAGATCCTGAAACAACCACGCAGAAATTAATTGAAACTCTCAAACCTTGGTGCGACAATTATTGTTTTTCGGTGGATAGTTTTGTAGATGGCGAGCCGAAGATGTTCAACGGTATGATGACGTTGAAATACATCGCGATTTACATCGAAGATGGCAAATTTCCTGTGGAAATGTATGTGCCGAATGCGATGATTGATTACGCCAAACTCGACCATCTTATCCGTTTGGAAAAGGACAACAATTTCCGCGATTCTATTATCAAAAAAATCATAGAACAGGGCTTTATTTACGAAAAAATCAACACGCATTTTCCGGCGTCGTCGGTGGTGAAGTTTGAAAATTTTACAAGTTTACTTTACTATTATGGAATGTTGACTATTTCGGGAACGAGGGGATTGAGCGCGATACTTTCGATTCCAAATAATAATGTCAGAACGCAGTATTACAGGTACTTACAGGAAGAATACGACAAATATTTGCCTGTCAACATCAACGAATTGAACTTAACTTTCGACAATGCCGCGCTCGATGGCGATTATAAGGAAATGTTCACGTACATTGCTCAGGCTTACAAAAACGCTTCCGTCAACCGCAACACAATCGAGGGCGAGCGGACAATCCAGGGCTTTTTTATGGCGTATTTGGCGATGAATCCGTATTACCTTATGCACCCCGAAATAGAACTCAATCACGGCTACGGCGATATTTTCCTGATGCCCGACACGAGGTTTGATTTTGTAAACCATTGCTATCTCGCTGAGTTCAAGTATCTTAAAACCAATTGCGAACCCAAGGACGAAGACGATGCCTTTGCCGCCGCCAAGGCACAGTTGGACTTCTATGCCGCTGACAGCAAGATTGTTAAGATGATTTCAAATTCAAAGTTGCACAAGATTGTGATGATATTTAAGGGCGGCGATTTGGTGAAGTTGGAGGAGGTGTAAAAAAAACAGCGATGATGCTCATAAATAAACATCATCGCTGTTTTTTTTAAAATGCTGACGTAGGAAGATTTTAATTATTGTTTTGTATATGTACGAACATTTTTTATTTTGTGTTCTTTATTATCATTACCGGTTTCAATCGACTCCTCAGTCATTATTAGAGTGTTACCTTTGATAGTTACTTGTACAGGCCATTGAACATCATCATCATATATTAACTTATCACCTTCCAGTTTCCAAGTACCGTGAGTCTTATAAGAAGTATCTTCTTTTCCATTTTCATAATGAAGACCTAAATAAGTACCATCACTCTTAAATTCTTCCGTATAATACTCTTCATCTGTGTAATAATCTGATTCTCCTTTAATCTCTTTGCCGTCAACATACCATACATCACTAATTTCTTTCCAAACACCGATAAGAGATGTTTTCAATTCAGCAACAGGAACTACATCATCGTCGTCATCTTTGTTGCAAGATACGAAACTAACCTGTACAATCATCAAAAGGCTTAAAAGCCAAAGCAAATTTTTCTTGTTCATTGTAGTAAATTGTTAAATTTATAATTATAGTTATCGGTCGCAAAACTAATAAAAATAATCACCATCCAAACTAAATCGCGCACATTTTTTAATATATACATGATAATCAATGTTTTACAAAGTAAATATTATTAGAGTTTTTACTAAACAATTGATTTTGATACCCATATCCCCTAATATTCAAAATTCCCTCCTGCATCGTATCCATCGGTGCCGTCGGGGTTGATATTCAATGGTTTGGTGGTGATGGTGTGGTTGTAACGGTCGGTGATGTGGAATGTGAGCGGATGGTCGTATTTGCCAAACGGACATTGCAGTTCCCAAAAGGCGTTGTATTTATAAGGTGTCATCTCGTAAAACTTCTTGCCGTCGTCAGATACCTCCAACTTCTTTATGCCGTAGCGTCCATTGAACACAAAAACGCCAAGAAACCAAGCATTTGAGCCTGATTTTACACGGATTTCGATATTCTTGTCGGTGTAATAGGGAGTTTCGCGCCATTTTACGTTTACCTTGCCAAGTTTTTTGTCGCCGGTGAGATACTCAAAGCCTTCGGGAGTATTGTCGAACCACGAATTGTCGCCGTCGGGACAAATATCCTTGCCCACCACGCGGATAGTTTTGTCGCCATATTTGATTTCGTATGCCGAACCAAGAATATAGTCGGGAAAGAAATATACGCCCACAGCCACGTTGTAATAACCCTTTTCCATTTTTGGGAGCGGGTATGGATAACTATCGTTGTTTGACGGTTGGTCGTAATATGTGATGTATCCATCTTTCCAATCGGTAACCTTGCCGCCGGTTTCAGGGTCGGTAACGGGTTCATCTTGCTGATTTTCGGGATTGTTGTCGTCGTTGCTGCACGATGCAAATGATGCCAAAAGCGCGCACAAAACAAGGTTGATAAATAAATGCTTTTTCTTCATAACGTTAGTCAAATTTTTATCAAAAGTAATAATAATATTTAAAAGAATCAAATAATTTAGTATATTCGCAAAAGAAATATAGGTTTTGATGACAATTGATATCAAATATTTTATTATATTTGAAAACAGACAAGATGTCGGTTAGAACTTTTATAAAATAGTGATATACAAGGTATTAATAGCAGACGATGACACACTCAGCCGCACTATTATGAAGTCGGTGCTGTCTAACGACGACACCACGGTTTATTCTGTGGACGAGTGTTCAAACGGCTTGGAGGCTTGGGCTAAGATACAGTCCGAACCGCCTGACCTTGTTTTGCTTGATTGGCAGATGCCCGGAATGTCGGGTTTGGAAGTCACCAAGTTAATCAAAAAACGCTTTAAAACCACATCTGTAATCATTGTTACCGGCAAAATCGACAGCAGCGACCTAAGTTTGGCATTAAACTCGGGCGCAAACGACTATATCAAAAAGCCAATTGACAAGGTGGAGTTTCTTGCCCGCACCAAATCGGCGGTAATGCTACACGATAGTCTCGAAGAACTCGAAATCAAAAACCGCAAAATCCTCAACCAAAATGAGGACCTCAACAAACTGTCGCTAATTGTAAGACAGACAGCCAATTCGGTAATACTTTTCTCGCCCCACGGCGAAATAGAATGGGTAAACGAGGGATTCCAACATATGTACGGATACACCTTAGACGAGTTTATCAACAAACGCCGAGGCACCAATATCTTGAAACTCAGTTACAACGAAGACATCAATAAAAAACTCAAAGAACTATTTAGCAAGCAACAGTCGGTAAACTATATCACCCAGTGCCGTGTAAAGTACGGCGCAACAAAATGGATTCAAACCACCCTCACACCTATTTTCGACGGTCGCAGGATAGAAAAATTCATTGCCATCGAAACCGACATTTCGCAGCAAAAACGCGTGGAGTTGGAACTTGAACGGTCGCGAACCGAAATTCTCAAAAAAAACGAAATCATCGAGAAAGAACGCTCCAAAACCGACAACCTCTTGCTCAACATTCTGCCCGTGTATGTGGTGTCGCAGTTGAAAGACGACGGATTCTCCTCGCCGCGAAACTACAAGATGGCAACCATTATGTTCACTGATTTTAAGGGATTTACCAAATCGTGCGAAAACCTTACATCAGACCAAATTGTGGCTGCGCTGCATTTCTTTTTCTCCAAGTTCGACGACATCATCTCGTGCCATTACATCGAAAAAATCAAGACCATCGGCGATTCGTATATGTGCGTGGGCGGCATTCCGTTGCGCAACAAAAGTAACCCTATCGACGTGATACTCGCGGGGTTAGAAATCAACAACTTTATGGCAAACTACAAACAGCGTTTCCCCGATATGAACCTTCCCGATTGGCAGTTGCGCATAGGAATACACACTGGAGCACTTGTGGCGGGGGTTGTGGGCAAAATCAAGTTTGCTTACGACACTTGGGGCGATGCCGTAAACGTGGCAAAACGTATGGAAAGTGCCGACGAGGTGGGCTGCGTAAACATCTCTGCCGAAACCTACAAATACGTGAAGGATTATTTTGTGTGCCGATATCGTGGCTCGGTCGACATCAAAAACCACAAAAACATAGATATGTACTTTGTAGACAGGCTCTTACCAAAATATTCGCTCGACGAAGACGGAATTTTTCCAAACGACACCTTTATAAATATATTAAATTCGATTTAGATTTGTATCTTTGCAGCCTGAATTTTAAATCGTTTGCAAATGAAATACCATTTGGTAACCCTCGGCTGTCAGATGAATATATCCGACAGCGGCAGAGTTAAGACATATATCGAAAAACTTGGTTACGAATCTACCGACAACCCTCACGAGGCTGATTTGTTGGGAGTTATCGCGTGTTCGGTGCGTCAAAAAGCCATCGACAAAGTTTACAATTTGATTGCAATTTGGAACCGTCAAAAAGCATCGCGACCCCTCACCACATTTCTCACAGGCTGCATCCTGCCCGACGACCGCGAAAAGTTTCTCAAAACTTTTGATATGGTTTTTGATATGCGCGACCTTACCAAGTTTGCCGAAATGCTTGCCGAGCACACCCACGAAGGCACTTATTATCCGAAACTTAGCCGCGAAGAACAAGCATATCAAATGGACTATTTTTGGCGTTTGGAAGGACGTCAGCCCGACAAGTTTGAAGCCTTTGTGCCAATTCAAAACGGCTGCGACAAATTCTGTACATATTGTGCAGTGCCCTATACACGCGGAAGAGAAGTATCACGCTCATCGGCAGAAATTGTTGAGGAGGTAAAATGCCTTGTAAATGCTGGTTTTAAATCAATTACGCTTTTAGGACAAAACGTAAATTCATACGGATTAGACAAAAAAGGCAAGGAAATCAACTTTGCGCAATTGCTCGAACTCATAGGACGTTACGGCGACGAAAGCGGCAAAGAGTTCTATGTATACTTTACATCGCCACACCCCCGCGATATGACCGTCGACGTGCTTTACACCATAGCCAAATATAAATGTCTCGGCAAATGGATTCACATTCCCATCCAAAGCGGTGATACAGAGATGCTTAAACGTATGAACCGCAAATACGACATTGAGCGTTACCGCAGCGTAATACATTCAATACGCACCATTTTGCCCACAGCCACAATTTTTACCGACATCATCGTTGGCTTTACCGGCGAAACATTAGAAGAGTTTGAAAACACACGCCGCGCCGTCAAGGAGTTTAAATAC